>DATDUY010000001.1:0-28063 GCA_035290165.1 Sulfuricurvum sp.
GGCGCAGTATCGGAAAAAAATGCCCCGAAATGTTTGATCGTATCTTGCTCGATGCCCCATGCTCTTCCGAAGCACGGTTTAAAACCCATGAGCCCAAATCAATGTCATTTTGGTCGATTCACAAAGTAAAAGAGACTTCAAAAATCCAACGCCGCTTACTCCTCTCCGCATTCGATGCCCTCAAACCGGGGGGGAAACTCCTCTATTGCACCTGCTCGTTCTCTCCCGAAGAGAATGAAATACCCCTTCAGCACCTCTTAGAGCGTCATGGAGACCGTTTAACGACTCTCCCCCTCTCTTTGCCCTTTGATAACGTCCAAAAACCTCTGGAACGCTGGGGAAAAGAAATTTTTGACAAACGAATCCAAAACGCTCTCCGTATTTTGCCGACCGATACGATTGACGGATTTTTCCTCTGTCTATTAGAAAAAAATATATAGTAATTTCAATTCTCTATTTTTAACTTAAGCAATTATGGTAAAATAACACTATCCTTCGCAGGGAGCTTACTATGTCAAATTGTAAAATGGTATTAGCATTTTTGTCAATCCTCGTAAGTTTCTCATCTCTTCATGCTTCATCTTTTGAGCAATTGGCAAAAGAGGGTGAAGCCGCTTTTTATCACGAAAATTACCTCGAAGCACGCAAGGCTCTTCTCCCCGCCTCACAGCAGGGGAGCGCTCAATCTCTCTATTATTTAGGGATTATGAACCTTCGCGGCTTTGGAGCTCCCGCCAATTTCAAAGAAGCTTTCCGTATGTTTAAAATAGGTGCGCAAAAAAATCATCCCGATTCTCAAGTAGCGCTGGGCGTTTTAATGATAGAGGGGATCGGTACTCCCCAAAACCACAAAGAGGCTTCCCGTCTATTTAAAAAAGCGGCTAAAAGTGGAAATTCGGATGCTCAGCTCATTCTGGGATGGCTCTACAAAAACGGAGTAGGGGTCAAAACGAACAATACACTTGCCTATGCCCTATGGAATTATATGGCGGCACAAGGGAGCGAATGGGCACGTGTCAGTCGTGATCAGATGTACTACGAACTCACTGAAGCGGAACTCTACCGTGGACAAGAACTCTCCTCCAACCTTCCGAAATTATGGAAAGTCGTTGCTCTCGAAAACGGGAACATGGACAAACGTTCCCGTCTCTCGCGTAAGAAACGATGTTAATTCCCCTATGAAGTCGATTCTTTTTGTTTGCCTCGGCAATATTTGCCGCTCACCCATTGCTGAGGGGGTCGCGAGAAAGCTGATAGAAGAGTGCGGGCACACTATCGAGGTGGATTCAGCTGGTACAGGACACTGGCATGTCGGTGAAGCACCGTGTACGCACTCTGTAGCCGTAGCACGAAACCATAGTATTGATATTGCTCACCTTCGTGCCCGCCAAGTGAAAAAAACCGATTTTACCGCTTTTGATCTCATCGTCGCCTTGGATCAAAGCAACTATCATGATCTCAAAGCGTTAGGATGCAAGAATTTGGTCAAACTGGGAGATTACGGATATAACGGAGTCGATGTCCCCGATCCTTACTTTTTTGATGGTTTTGAGGGATTTGAGCATGTGTACACAATGATCGAATCGTGCGTCAAAGAGTTGCTTAAGCGCTAAACGGTAATTCTTCGTAGCCGATAGAGGTTCCGATAATATAAAACGGCGCTTCGTTCGCTCGGCCCGCGTAACTGCCTATCGCTAACACGGCGCTGTTAGCTGTTATCTCCACCGTTATCCCCTCAGACATATCCAAAGCACGTAGAACATTGTCGCTCACGAGTTTGGCATCGTTTACCCCGTCAATGCGAAAAAGAATATCGATCCAGTCGTAACCGCGCGCGATGTCTTGAACACTGAAACGAATTTCGATAGAGGTAGGGGAGAGAGGGGCTAGAGAGCGAACTTCACCGTGACGAGCAAAGTCGATACGGTCTAATAGGTTTTTGAGCGTAGAGGCGCTCAGGGGCTTTACTGGCACCCTTCGCACTCCATCGAACGATCCGCCGTATCTTGTTTTTGTTCCGGTGATTGGGAACGGAGATAGTAGGTCGATTTGAGACCCAGTTTCCATGCGAGCATATAGATATCGTTGAGATATTTTCCGCTGGCACGATCAAGGGTGATAAAGATATTGAGACTTTGTCCCTGATCGATCCATTTTTGACGTATTGCCGCCGCTTTGACGAGGATCGTTTGATCGAGATCGTACGCCGGAGTATAGTATCCCCACGTCTCAGGACTGAGTTTCGGTGCAACAACAGGGATAAGACCGGAGAGATTCTCTTCAAACCATTTGCGTTTGTAGATCGGCTCAATCGTCTGCGTCGTCCCTGTGAGGATCGAGATCGAACTCGTCGGGGCGATTGCCATCAGGTAGCCGTTACGCATCCCCTGTTTTTTGATGGTTTCACGAAGCGCATCCCACTCATAATTCGGAGCGAACAACCCTCCGCGATCGACGAGGTTTTGTACCTCTGCGGTTGCGTGATCCATCGGAAGGATTCCACGGCTCCATTTAGAACCTTGATACTCAGCGTAAGACCCTTTTTCGACGGCGAGATTGCTTGATGCAAGAATAGCGTTATAACTTACCGCTTCCATCACTTCATCAACTTTGTCGAAATGTTCTTGGCTTCCCCATACGATGCGGTTTTCCGCGAGCATTTGCGCTTCACCCATAACTCCCAAACCGATGGCACGGCTGCGGAGATTGGTTCGTTTGACTTTTTCCAACGGATAGAAGTTCAGGTCTATTACGTTATCAAGTGCACGGATTGCGACAGGGACGATGCGATCGATATCCTCTTTGGTGTGAACACGAGAGAGGTTCACCGATGCGAGATTACATACCGCCGTCGCACCGTCCACTTTCTCTTTTTCGACGATGTAGATCGGACGACCGCCGAGAGAATCAAGTGCTGTTACTTTGTTCGCAGGTTTTTCGATTCCGCTGTCCACTTTAACGATCTCATCTTCCTCATACGTGACAAACGATCCGTCTTCGTATTTGATTTTGATCAGATAATGGTTCGGCTGTGTGTTTTGGAAAATCTCGGTACACAGGTTTGAGCTGCGGATAATACCGAAATGGTCATTCGGATTGGCACGGTTGGCACTGTCTTTGAAGCACAAGAACGGACTTCCTGTTTCAAAGTACGATGTCAATATCTTTTTCCACAAATCTTTTGCTTTGGTATGCTCTTTTACGATATCAGGGTCTTGTTCAAGTTCAAGGTACCGTTTTTCAAACTCCGCACCATAAAGCTCACTGAGTTCTTTCACATCAAACGGATCGAACATCGTCCAGATACCGTCTTCAACAACACGTTTCATAAACATATCGTTGATCCATAATGCAGGGAACAAATCGTGTGCACGTCGTCGCTCTTCCCCTGAGTTTTTCTTCACATCAAGGAAATCTTTGACATCCATGTGCCACGGCTCCAAGTAAACGGCAATAGCCCCTTTACGTGTCCCGAGCTGATCGACGGCAATCGCGATATCGTTGGTAATTTTCAAAAACGGTACGGTTCCGCCGGCGGCATTTTTATGTCCGTCGATAAAAGAACCCATAGCACGAACCTGCGTCCAATCCCAGCCGATCCCTCCGCCGAATTTAGAGAGGAGTGCCATCTCTTTATAGGCGTCAAAAATCCCCTCGATATTATCAGGGGCAGAACCGATATAACACGAACTGAGCTGATGACGGTTTGTGCGGGCGTTTGAGAGGGTAGGGGTCGCCATCATCACTTCGAATTTGGACATCATGTCATAAAACTTTTTCGCCCATCCCTGACGATCCGTCTCGTTTTGCGCCAAGAACATTGCAACCGCCATAAACATATGCTGAGGAAGCTCTATCGGATCGCCTTGACGGTCTTTAATCAAATAACGGTCATACAATGTTTTAACGCCGAGATAGTTAAACTCTAAATCACGTTCAGGGACTATATAGGCATCTAAATCTGCTAAATTGTATTTGTCTCTAAGGCCGAGGAGGATTCGCCCTTCGGCTTCACCGCGTTCAAAATAGCTCTCTAAGCTCCCATAACCGGTAAAACCGTTTACACGATGATATAGATCGTATAAAAAGAGTCGTGATGCTACAAACGTCCAGTTAGGAGAATCGATATCGATTTTATCGACAGCTGTTTTAATCAGCGTATGCTGAATCTCATTACTGTTGATACCGTCACGAAACTGGATCTGTGCATCGACTTCCAGTTCGCTTTGTGAAACGTTAGTCAATCCCTTTACGGCTGCAGACGTATATTTTTGAATCTTTGTAATATCTAACGGCTCACGGCGACCGTTACGTTTAACTATGGTTAGCATCTCTCTCCCTCAAACTCTCTAAAGCTGTATTATAATCACTCAATATTGTATTGTTTCTTATACCGAAAGAAACTATTTTAATGATAATTATTTGAACACCCGTGCAAAAATTTTATCGACATTTTTGGTGTAATAATCAAAATTGAAACAATCACGAATCGCATCTTCACTCAAACTTTGACGAAGCTCTTCATCCGCCAATAAATATTGGAGATACAAGCTCTCCCCTTTTTCATTAACCGCGCTGTTTCCTTGCTGCAATCCTTCCCATACTTTCATCGCGTTGCGTTGAACGATACGGTATGCATCTTCACGACTCACCCCTTTGAGAGGAAGTTCAAGTAAAACACGTTGAGAGAAAACCAATCCTCCGGTGAGGTTGAGATTACGCATCATGTTCTCAGGATAGACAACGAGGTTAGCAATAACACTGTTAAAACGGTGGAGCATAAAATCACTGGTGACAAAACTGTCCGGTAACCAGAAACGCTCGGTAGAGCTGTGTGAGATATCACGTTCATGCCATAACGCGACGTTTTCCATCGCAGGGATAACATACGCTCTAACCATACGGGCTAACCCTGTGATATTTTCAGTCAAAATCGGATTACGTTTGTGAGGCATTGCAGATGAGCCTTTTTGCCCTTTGGCAAAAAACTCTTCACACTCATACACTTCGGTACGCTGCCAGTGACGAACCTGCACCGCAAACTTCTCGATCGAACTCGCCATCAAAGCGAGTGCTGAAGCGAGACGTGCATAACGGTCGCGCTGTATAACTTGGTTAGATGCGGGTGCAGATTTTAGTCCTAACGCCTCACACGTATACTCTTCGAGTTCTAACGGTGCGTGAGCAAAATTCCCCATCGCCCCGGATACTTGACCGACACAAATCACTTCCATGGTTTGTTCCAAGTTTGTCAAATGGCGTGCCATCTCATCGTACCAAACCGCTAACACCAAACCAAACGTAATCGGCTCACCGTGAATTCCGTGTGAGCGCCCCACCATCAAAGTCATCTTGTGCTCTTGAGCTCTAGCTTTAATCGAAGCCATAACCATTTTCACATCTTCTATGATAAGTACCAACGAATCACGCATTTGTAATGCGACAGCCGTATCAACTGTATCTGAACTTGTCATACCGTAATGGAACCAACGGCTCTCTTCTCCAAGGGTTTCCGAAACCGATGTCGTGAACGCGATCAAATCATGTCGGGTGACTGCTTCGATCTCATCGATCCGCTCAACACTGAACCCTGCATTCTCTACAATTTTTTTCGCATCCTCATCAGGAATCAATCCCAATTTATTCCATGCAACAACTACTGCTTTTTCAACATCGAGCCATGCTTGATATTTTGCTTGGATACTCCATTTTGATTTCATCTCTTCTCTGGCGTAACGATCTACCATGACTTGCTTTCCTTACTATGCTAAAATGCGCTTTATATATTGCGCTTAAACTATATCTTTAGTCTATCTAACCCTCCCTAAAAAGGAATTAAATTGCCCTTCATTACTAAAAAGCTTCATGCCCCTATACGACAAAAAGCTTTTCTCTTTTTAATCCAAGAGCTAGGGATAACGCAAAGTGAAGCGCAACGTCTCATTTCAAAAGGGAGACTTTCGCAAGAGGGTGTCGTGATGTCTAACAATGCCGGATATATAGAAGGGGATTTTGATTTCATCTGTTTTGAACCGATTACGCTTGGTCTCGTACCGACATTCGTCGCCGATGATTTTGCGGTCTATGATAAGCCGAGCGGTTTGCTTGTCCATCCTCAAAACCGTCATACCCCCTATAGCCTCAACGATGAGATCAAACACCGTTTCGGTCATGAAGCCAACATCACCCATCGTATCGATCAAGAGACCAGCGGTTTGGTTTTGGCGGCACGAAACAAAATATCTGAGCGTGTTTTAAAAATGATGTTCGAAGAGCGTGAAATAACCAAACGCTATCTCGCTATGGTCAAAGGTCATCTCAAAGAGCCGCTCGATATACAAGAGCCGCTATTGCGACGTGAAGATGCCAGCTCTATCATCCGCATGATCGTACGCGTTCATCCGGAAGGGAAAGCCTCTCGTACTTTTATCAAACCTCTGGAGTATTTTCCCGAGACCGATACAACTCTCGTTGAGGCTTCACCGTATACCGGACGTCAACATCAGATACGGGTTCATTTGTTCCACGTGAAACATCCGATCGTCGGTGATCCTATATATAACCAAGACGAAATGAATGCGGTTCGATTTTTAGACAGAGAGATGTCGGTCGAGGAGAGGTTTAAAAATACAGGGGCATCACGTCTTTTACTTCATGCCCATTCCCTTGAATTTACCTATGGCGGCAATCCCTATCACATTGTCTCAAGAGAAGATTTTATCACGCAGTGTTTCGACGCTATGAAAGTAAAGTAACTCTTATGCCGTTCATAACTAAAAAGCTCCATTCACCCATACGACAAGTGGCTCTTACGTTTTTACAGAATGAGTTAGGTCTCTCACGCAGTGAAGGGCAGCGTCTGATTGCCAGAGGACGTCTCTCACAAAACGGCACCGTCATGTGCGATCAATTCGGTTTCATCGAGGGTGATTGTGAATTCATTTGTTTTGAACCGTTATCGCGCGGATTCAAACCGATGTTTGTCGCTAACGACTTTGCAGTGTATGACAAACCCAGCGGTTTGAGTGTCCATCCCCATAGCCGTCTCTCCCCTTACACACTTAACGATGAGATAAAACATCTGTTTGGAGAGGATGCTAACGCCACCCACCGTATTGATCAAGAGACAAGCGGATTGGTTTTAGTATCACGGAATAAAAAAAGCGAGAGTGTTTTGAAACGGTTATTCTCTGAACGTGCTATTACCAAACGCTATCTTGCTATGGTCAAAGGTCATTTAAATGAACCTCTTGATATTCAAGAGCCGCTATTTCGGATAGATCATCCGAATCTATTAATCAGTATGGTGGTTAAAGTTGACCCAAAAGGAAAACCTGCCCATACAATTATTAAGCCGCTCCGTTACTTTCCCCAACACGACATGACTCTTGTAGAAGCATCTCCGTTGACCGGACGTACTCATCAGATTCGGGTTCATTTGTTCCACGTGAAACATCCGATCATCGGTGATCCGGTATACGGCCCTGATGAAGAAGACGTAGTACGGTTTATAAAAAAAGAGTTGACTCCTGAAAAACGATTGGAAATAGGGGGGTCAACACGGTTACTTCTTCATGCCCAGACGCTTGAATTTGAATATGAAAATGAGCACTTTAGTATTGTTTCTGAGAAAGATTTTATACAAGAGTGCTTTGAGGCAATGGGAATTACAAGAGAGTAATCAAGCAGCGTTATTGATATATCGCTGCCGTTTTGCCTCTTTGATTTTACGGATATCCACCAAAATATAGCCGTCGATACAGTTGTTAAAATCGGTATCAATCCCGAAGTCCATAAACTGCACTCCACCCTCTTCACACAATTCACTGTATTGTTTATAGAGGGTAGGGACAGAGACGTCCAGTGCTTTAAGATAGTCTTTGAGCGCTCTGAAATCCTCAATATAGTTCTCACCGCTGAAGAGGGTTTTGAATTCCTCTTGGACATAATCGGATAAACGGTAAGGTGATTTTGCTTTTACCATTGTATGGTTTGCACCGAAATAGAGGGTATAAAAATAGACCAATGCCTCTTGTGCATGTTTAGGAAAACTTCCTGATATACTCACAGGACCCATCATATATTTTACATGAGGGTTATGGCTTAAATACGCACCGATCCCTTGCCAAAGATAATCCAGAGCTCTGCTTCCCCAATATTTCGGCTGTACAAAACTACGTCCCAGTTCAATAGCATCTTCCAATACCGTATCAAATTGCTCATTCATCGTGCACAAATCAGACATATACAGCCCCTCTTTGCCCAGCCAAGAGAGAATCCATTCACATTCGCCGATACGATACGCTCCAGCGATCTCCAGCGCTTCATCATCCCATAATACCAAATGGTGGTAATAACGGTCATACGCATCAATATCGCGCGCATAACCGCTTCCCTCACCCACTTTACGAAACGAGTACTCTCTGAGTCGTCCTATCTCATTGATAATGTTGGGGGCATTTTCATGTTCGATAAGATAAATTTGCTTATTATCACTCGTCAGCCCTAATAGCTCACCTTTGCGAAGTTCATTGCGGAGTTCCTGACGTGATACGGGATGGGCGATAGAACACTCCGTCGGATAGATCCCTTTTTTCCCATGAGCAATACGGAGAAGATGTTTACGAAATAATTTAGCGTGTCTTTTTTCCGTGAGATTAAAATCACTGAGTGCTTTTTCCCCCACCATTTCACCGATTGTAAAATCAAATACACGGTTACGTGCAGCAAATATCTCATGACTGAGTAACAATGCTCCCAGAGGTTTATATATCCATGAGAGCGCATAAAAGAGCGGGCTATTCTTCCCTTTAATAAAGATCGGGAGGATGGGGGCACCATTTCGTTTCGCAAATTTTATAAATCCCCCTTTCCACACCCCCTCTTTGATTCCAAACAAACCTGCACGGGAAACTTCCCCTGAAGGAAAAAAGATAACCGCCTCTTCGCCTTGCAATGCTTTATCGATTTGTAACAAAGCATATTTTGAAACTCTGTCATTCATATTATCCACACCGATCATATACTCTTTGAGTTGTGTAATTTCACCCAACATCCGATTGGCTACAATTTTCACTTTTTTGTCTTGGCGAACCGAACATACCATCTGTATCAAACAAAGAGCATCCAACGCACCTAAGGGATGATTAGCGACAATAATCACTTTACCCATCGTAGGGATGTTTTCAATTTGTTTATGAACAGTTTTATACGAAACGTTTAAATGTTCCAAAACGGCATCAATAAATTCTAATCCGCTTTTTTCCTGATGAATCTCCATAAAGCGGTTAATCGATTTTTCATGGAGAAGCAAACGGGTCATTCCGACAATCGTTTTTTTGATCACTGTCGGATATCGAAACAGTTGAGGATGTTCTTTACGTAAGATATATTCTGCACTAACCATGGGGCAACCTTTTATAAAAGTACACTCTAACTTTATGTACTCTATTTTTGAAACGGTAAATCATGTTAATTTCAGAGTGATTACGTTTTGATTACGTAAAGATTACCTTCTGATAATGAAAAAAATTCTCATTTAATGTGAATAACTTTTTATAACAATGGCTTAATTGATTATTAAAGAGGATAAATTGCTATAAACCCCTATTTTTAGGGACTTCAAGCCAGGTAAAGGAAGTGTGATTAAGGGTACATTTAGATAAATAATTTCTGAAGTGGAGAAGATTTTTTTATCATTTCCCCTAATAAAGGGGTTTAGTTATTCACAATCCTCTCACAGTGTGAATATTACACACTTACGAAAAAAATGAACACTTTTTTTGTAATTCAGAAATCTTTTAGGGGATAACAGAGAAAAACACTTAAGTCTCTCATCAAAGTAAAATTATTAAGGATATCTAAGTCTCTTTAGATAAACTTCTGACTTGGCGACCCTCCTGGTGTGTTGGTCGCTATGTTAACTTTTTCTCTCTACTCTTTTGATTGATTTCTAACTTTACCCTTTGTGCATGAGTAATCGCTACTGCCATGGCATCGGTAATATCGAGAGGCTTTATCTCTTTTGTTATCCCCAAGATCTGTTTTACCATAAACGCTACCTGCTCTTTTGCCGCTTTGGCTTTTCCCGTCAACGCTTTTTTAACTTGCAGCGGCGTATACTCGGCAAACATACCGTGCTCTTGCAATAGCTTTAAGGTAATGGCTCCGCGAAACTGAGCAAGCTTTAATACCGTTTTAGGATTATGAGCATAAAAAATATCTTCCATGGCTACTTCATCAATCGTATGGGCAGCGAAAAGCTGCTCAATGGCTTCGGCCACTTGAGGGATTTGGAATTGAAGTGCTTCGGCTTTTATTTTAATAAGCCCCGCTTCAATAAGTCGTATTTTTTGACCCTCAATGGCTACGATCGCATATCCGCAATTTCGAGTTCCCGGATCAATTCCTAAAATATTCATTTTTTTCCTATTCACATGGGTGAATATCTTCTATTCACCATTGTTTGATCCTAATTATAGGCAAATATCGGTATTATTCACATCACTATTCACACGAAGGGAAAAGATGAATTCGATCGGTAAACAGGTTTTAAATGCCCTAAAAGGGGAGATCAATGATATCGACTACCAACGCTATATTAAACAACTCACCTACGATGACATCGAATCAAAAAGCAATTTGGCTATTTTTCGTGTTCCTAATGCTCTTATAGCCAACTGGGTTCGGACTAAATTTGCCGATAAAATCGCCCATCTATTTGAAATTAAAACCAATATCAAGCCTACTGTATCGATTTTAATTCAATCCTCAGCTGCACCCTCATCAACTCAAAATGTATCCGCACCCGCTAATTTAGACCGTTCCGGCGGATCTTTGCTCAACCCTTCCTTTACTTTTCAAAACTTTGTAGTGGGTGATTCCAATAATTTTGCGTTCATCGCCGCTAAAAATGTCAGTGAAAAACCGGGGGTTGTTTATAACCCCCTCTTTATTTACGGCGGTGTCGGTTTGGGTAAAACCCATCTTATGCAATCGGTCGGTAATGTAATGTTGGCACAGGGTAAAACGGTCATTTACACCTCGGTAGAACAGTTTCTCAACGATTTTACCCGCCATCTCAGCAACCGTACGATGGATCGATTTAAAGACAAATACCGAAAATGCGATTTGCTTCTCATCGACGATATCCAATTTCTTAGTAATAAAAACCAAATACAAGAAGAATTTTTCCACACCTTTGATGCCCTTCGAAATGAGAATAAGCAAATCATCATCACCTCCGATAAACCCCCTAAAAAAATCGGAGGACTGGAAGAGCGTCTCAAAAGCCGCTTTGAATCAGGGCTTGTTGCTGATATTCAGCCCCCTGAACTCGAAACCAAAATTGAAATCATCAAGAAAAAATGTGAAATAAATCGTGTTAAACTGGATCGTGAAGTTATTAATTACGTTGCCACTATCATTGAAAATAATACACGTGAAATCGAAGGTATCCTCTCCAAACTCAATGCTTATTCTCAACTCATGGGGGTCGATATCACCATAGAATTTGCCCGCAACGTCCTCAAAGAACAAATGGCGGAAAAGCGGAGCAACATCACAACCGATCTTATTATGGAAACCGTGGCGAAAGAACTCAATATCAAACCGAGTGAAATCCGTTCCAAAAGCCGTAACAGCAATATTGTGTATGCCCGTCGAATCGCAATTTATCTTTCCCGTTCACTCACACCGAATTCAATGCCTCAATTGGCTCAATATTTCGGAATGAAAGATCACACAGCAGTTAGTCATACCATGAAAAAAATTCAAGAACTGATGAAAAACGATGAAGATTTCAGAGTAAAAATAGAAGAACTCTCTAATAAAGTCTCTGTTGCAACACCGGAATAAATTATTTGGTTTGTAAACCCCTTTTAAAAAAGCTATAATTCGTACATAAGTGAATAGATGTGAATGAAAGAGAATCGGTTCATCACATCGCCAAAGCAGGAGAGATGGGAGTTAATGGTGTGTTTTCACCCATTCACACCCCCTTATTACTAACTATTACAATTAATGCTTTATATAATAAAAGGAGTCTTTTATGAAAATCACCATTGACAAGTCAGTCTTGGAAAACATCCTTCTTCATCTTCAACCTTTTTTAGAGAAAAAAGATACATCACAAATTACTTCCCATATTTTACTTACAACAGATGGCAGAACCCTTACCGCTAAAGCTACTGATTATGAAATAGGTCTCTCTATTCAAACCAATTCACTCAGCGTAGAAGAACCAGGATCACTCACTGCTAACGGTAAGAAGCTTCTTGATATTATCCGTATTCTCAAAGATGAAGAAGTTGAACTCACTCTGGATAAAGATACACTCCTTATTCGACAAAAAAGATCGAATTTTAAACTCCCTACCTATAAAAGTTCAGAATTTCCAGCATTCCCGACAACAGATGGAAAACCGAACATAGCAATCAATTCACATCTTTTGATCGAATCGTTGAAAAAAATAACTCCTGCGACGGATACCAATAATCCGAAATTTGAACTTAACGGTGCATTAATCGATATTAAAAGCAATCAGATTAATTTTGTTTCTACCGATACCAGACGTCTCGCTCTTGTTCACATAGATAGTCAAAATGATGCGGAACTCTCTATAATTGTCCCTAAAAAAGCAATTATCGAAATACAAAAACTTTTTACCGATAACATCGAAATTTATTATGACAATACCCATCTCATTATAAAATCTGAAGATTCTCTCTTTTATACAAAACTCATTAACGGTAAATTCCCTGACTACAGCCGAATTATCCCTAAAGAGGCTCAACGTATTCTAACCCTTCCAAAAAGCGTTATAGTGACCGCTATCAAGCAGATTACGACTATTTCCAATGATCTGAAACTTACTTTCCAAAATGATTCTATTTTATTTGAAAGTTTGAGTGACGACAATATCGAAGCGAAAACAACGATAGAAATAGAAAACGGATTTGAAACACCGTTTATTCTTGCTATTAACAGCCGCTATATTTTAGATTTCTTATCTCAAGTAAATTCAACCGAGTTCACCCTCGAAGCGAATGAATCCAATCAGCCGTTTGTTTTAAAAGATCAAAATTTTAAAACTATCGTTATGCCGATTGTAATTTAACCTTCCTTTTCTTTCTTTGCGAACCCCTCTTTAGGGGTTATTCTTCATAAAACCTTCTTTTTAGTTTCACTACGGTAAAATAAAGCATTAAACACGCTTAAAAGCTGGAGTAACAATGGAAAATTACGGTGCTAGTAATATTAAAGTTCTCAAAGGTCTCGAAGCCGTTCGTAAACGACCCGGTATGTATATCGGTGATACCGGTCATCGCGGACTTCACCATCTAATCTACGAAGTCGTTGATAACTCCATCGACGAAGCCATGGCGGGACATTGTGATACGATCACCGTAACCTTGACTAAAAACGGTACGGCAATGGTAAGCGATAACGGTCGCGGTATTCCGACAGATATCCATCCGGGTGAGGGAATATCTGCGGCTACGGTTGTTTTGACCGTATTGCACGCCGGAGGAAAATTTGACAAAGATACCTATAAAGTCTCGGGCGGTTTGCACGGGGTAGGGGTATCGGTTGTAAATGCACTCTCATCTGATTTGAAAATGACCATTTTCCGTGAAGGTCAAAGCTTTGAGCAAAATTTCAAATGCGGTATCCCGCAAGAGCCGTTAGCGGTAACCGGAACAACGCGTAAACGTGGAACAACCATTGAGTTTTTCCCAGATCCTTCGATCTTTACCGAAACCATTATTTTCGATTATGACTATTTGGCAAAACGTTTCCGTGAACTCGCCTACCTCAATCCTCGTATTACGATTGTTTTCAAAGACGATCGTAACGGTGCGAGCAATACCTATCACTTTGAGGGCGGTATCAGCCAATTTGTTACCGATGTGAATAAAAAAGTAGTCGTTGCTACTCCGTTTGCATTCAGTGAAAAAATCGAAGATATCGAGATGGATATTGCCATCATGTATAACGACAGCTACGACGAAAAAATGTTTACGTTCGTCAATAACATCAATACCCCTAACGGGGGTACACACGAAGCCGGTTTCCGCGCCGGATTGACCCGTGTTATCTCTAACTACAACAAACAAAACGGTAATGCCAAAGAGAAAGATATCCCTTTATCGGGAGAAGATGTCTCTGAGGGTCTTATCTGTGTTGTTTCCGTCCGTGTACCGGAACCGCAGTTTGAGGGTCAAACCAAAGGGAAACTCGGAAATACCTACGTTCGCCCATTGGTTCAAAAAGTAACCTACGAAAAACTGACCAAATATTTCGAAGAGAATCCGATCCAAGCCAAAGCAATTATCCAAAAAGCGCTTATGGCAGCACGCGGACGCGAAGCGGCGAAAAAAGCGCGCGAACTCACCCGTCGTAAAGATGCTATGACGGTGGGAACATTGCCGGGTAAATTGGCAGATTGCCAAAGCAAAGACCCTGCAATCAGTGAACTCTATCTGGTGGAAGGGGACTCTGCGGGCGGTTCGGCTAAACAAGGGCGTGACCGCGTTTTCCAAGCAATTTTGCCGCTCAAAGGTAAAATTCTCAACGTTGAAAAAGCCCGTTTGGACAAAATCCTCAAATCTGAAGAGATTACCAACATGATTACCGCGTTGGGTTGCGGAATCGGTGAAGAGTTCAACGAAGATAAGCTCCGTTACCATAAAATTATCATTATGACCGATGCCGACGTCGATGGAAGTCACATTCAAACGTTGTTACTCACGTTCTTTTTCCGATATCTTCCGAAAATTGTCGAAAACGGCTACCTTTATTTGGCACAACCTCCGTTGTACCGCTATAAAAAAGGGAAAAAAGAGATTTACTTTAAAGACGATCGCGTTATGAATGCCTTTTTGATCGAAAACGGTATCGAAGCGCTAGAAGCGGAAGATCTAAACGTCGGTGTGAATGATCTCGTATCGTTCTTTAAAATGGTGGATCACTACCGAAGTACTCTCGATGCATTAGAGCGCCGTTATGCGCTGGTTGAGCTTATCCGTTATTTCATCGAAAATCCGGATTTGATCGCATTGCCGCTTAAAGAGATGTACACAAAAGTTGAAGCATTCCTAACAGCTCAGGGCAATAACATCCTTAGTAAAAGTGTTAGCGATGAGGACATGCACCTCTTTGTCCAAACCAAAGAGGGATTGGAAGAGTTGCATATCAATGATGAACTTTTTGCATCGCCGCATTTTGCCGAAGCAAATTATATTTTCCAAAAAATTCAGGATTGGAATTTGCCGTTGAAGGGTGATTTGCTAGAGTTGTTGACTCAAATTACCGATTATGCGAAGAAAGGATCTTATATCCAACGCTATAAAGGTCTCGGGGAGATGAATCCTGAGCAGCTTTGGGAAACAACAATGACACCTGAAAACCGTGTATTGCTTCGTATTACAATTGATGATTTTGAATCAGCGGGTGATTCCTTTAATCTCTTTATGGGTGATGACGTCGAGCCGCGCCGTAATTACATCGAAACACACGCTAAAGACGTCAAGCATCTGGATATATAATCCTTTATGACCTACACTGAACAAAAAGAGAGAGAACACCGCTTTGCCTTAGCATTGCGGATGGGTTTGCCCATCTTCTTTTTGAGTTCGGTTACCCTCTTTGCCCTTCTTACACAGAAATATACGACCTTTGCCTCTTTACTGATATTATCGATAGCGCTGCTGGGGATAATGGTCTATTTTATTTTTTACCTTATTTATCAAAGTACCCATGAAAATATCACCGATTCGATAACCCATGCTTTTACATCAGAGTATTTTTTTACGTTAGCGGCAAAAGCACTTAAAAAAAATACTCAGACCATCATGATGATCAATGTAGAAAATTTATGGTCTATCAATGAACGTTACGGAATTAAAAACGGAGATAGAGCCCTCAAAAGTACGGTACTAAAATTAGATCGATTTTTTCGTGATAAAGGGATTGATAAACTCCCCATAGGACGGTATAAGGGTGGCGATTTTTTACTTTTTTTAAGAGGTGAAAAAGAGCAATATCGCCCCCTCCTTGAGCTCTTTTTGAGCAAATATCAAAATTATGTTGATAACGAGATCGAAATACGGCTGGAAGCGGTTATGATCGATTCACGCCTCTCAGATGATATAGAGCTGTTAACGAGTCGTTTGTATGAACTGCATAACGATCGAATCGGAACGGAAAAAGAGGAATACTATTCCATTGATGAACTAGAACAGGAAATTATAGAGGCGTTAGAAGAAAAACGGTTTTCCATCGGGTTTTGGCCGATATGTTGTGATGAATATACACTCTTTGATACCACCGTCAAACTGATAGACTCAAACAATAGGTTTATTCATCAGAGCCGCTATATCCCTGTTTTAAACCGATTGAATAAAATGCGTCTCCTAGAGAGTGATATACTCGAAAAAATAGGGGAGCTGTGTGAGAGTCAAAATTATAATTTTATAGTGACGGTATCTTCAGTTACGTTGCGAAATCCCCATTTCTTCGAACATGCACTTACGTTATTTGACCGTTATCCGCTTGCGCGCTATAAGATCACCTTTCTTTTTGAAGAGAAAGAGTATTGTCATCAGCTGGAGCGCTTTGCCCATCAAATCGCCCACTACCGAAAAGCGGGATACAAAATAGGGTTGGATCGTTTGGGCGGCTATCATACCACCCTTTTATATCTCAAAGAGTTAGAGGTGGATATTGTCCGTTTTGACACCCTTTACAGTCGTAACATTAAAAAAGCAGGGTATCAAAATATACTTCAGGGACTTAATCTGAGTGCGCATCTGTGCGGAGCGAAAACATGGATTTCGATGATTGAAGATTCCTATACCGATCAGCTGTGCCAGTCTCTTAAAATTAATTATCGGCAGGGTAATTATCTGGGTAAAATTTTAACTCAAGATGAAATAACTCAAAAGGAAATAACTCAATGAAATATGGCGAACAGATAGTTGAAAATTTTGATATCGAAAAAGATTTTGAGATTTGGCCGAATCAGCACGAACGCGATTATGTGATTAAAGTGACGTTGCCGGAATTTACCTGTCTCTGTCCTCGAAGCGGATATCCCGATTTTGCAACGATTTACGTCGAATACACGCCGGATAAATGGGTAGCTGAACTCAAAGCCATCAAACTGTACATTAATTCGTTCAGAAACCGCCATATTTCGCACGAAAACAGTGCAAACGAGATCTACTCGACCTTCGAGACAAAAATCGCTCCTAAGCGCTTAAAAGTGATTGCAGATTACTATCCGCGCGGCAATGTACATACAGTAGTAGAGATCGATAGTGAAAAGAACGGCTAATTCCATTTTATTTGAATGGAATTAGCACCATAGTCTATTAAAATTTATAGGTATAGGTCAGGTTAGCGCTACGTCCCCAATGATGTGGGATCGTGTCGCTTCCGTTTGTGTAATTGAGATTGGGCGTGTATACGTCTTCATCCAGTATATTATCCAGATACAGAGAAATCAAAGAGTGATCGGCTTTTCCGATCCCCCATATTTTTGCCGTATCCATGGATATATTAGCCGTTAAAAGATTGTAAGCATCCGCTTTTTGGTTTCTAGCAGGTGCATTATTGGTTACGGTCAGATCGGTTGATTTTCCGATATAGCTGTTAAATATAGCCATGTTAGTTCCGTAAATTCCTCCATACGAAGCACCCAGTTTTGCCATTATGTTGGGGGCAAACGTACTGTCTTTTATTCCGCTATTCGTTTTGTTGACTTGATAGCTGAAATTACCCAAAATACTGAAATCTTCATCCACTTCCACGCGCCCTTCAATTTCTATCCCCTGAAAACGGACATACCCTTGATTTTCAAATGTTGATCGAGCCGGTGAAGAGAGAGGGATAGGTACCCTCACAATTAAATTTTCGAGCACGGAATCGTATAGGGCTATTGCAAAATATTGTTTTGATGTTTGATAGATAAGCTGCGCATCATAGGTAGCTACTTTTTCCGGTTTTAATGAAGAATTTCCCAGTAAGGTAGGGGCAGTGATTTTTGCTTCTTGGAGATTTGGGGATCGGTAGGCTTCGCTGTATAAGAGTTTTAGCCACCAATTATCTCCGAATCCCTGAATGAAACCGGCACGCTTAGAGAGATCGGTTTGGGCATCTTCGGGCTTGTTTAACTGAATTCCGGCAATAATTTTTTGTTTCGGAGAGAGCATATAGTCGATTTGGGTATAAGCGCTTTTATTGTTCATCTCAGAATAGGGGAAAGTGTTTATTTTGCTGAACTCTGTTTCGTAATTTGAACTATTGGCACCGAAGAGAAGGTTAAGATCGGAAGCAACATTGCCCCGAACAATTACCTCCGTCATATCGTAGCGATCTTTGTAGTGGTTGCGTCCTCCTGTTTCGCTGATCTGCCAGTCGAATTCGCTCAAATTGACGGTATAGTTGAGCGAAACATCCCATCCGCTGGTGATATCATAAAGATAGCCGATATCGAAATAATTTCTTTTCTTTTTCATCAGCGATGAAGGGAGTTGAAAGGAAGAACCACCGCTATCAGCATCGTTATTCATTACCATGGCGTTTAGGGTAAACCCTTTATATTTGGCGTTGATGACGAGATTATCGCTGTTTTCACCCGTATCGTAAGTTCCGGCTATGTTGTTTATATCAACAACCCCATCGACGCTGTCGCCGTCGGCACGGATGGAATTGAGTCCGATGTTCAGGCTGTAGTCGGTACCGCCCATTAATGTGGTGAGTTGAAGCTGAGTGCGATTGAAACTCCCCGCACTGATATCGACTGCACTCTCGTTGATAGATTTGTGAGCGTCTTTGGTGACGATGTTGATAACCCCTGCCATCGCGTTGGTACCGTAAATAACCGATCCGGGACCTCGAATTACTTCGATATGATCGATCATCTCCAGAGGAAAGCCGAGATAAATATCGAAGTTAAATCCGCCGTCAGTTCCCTCATGTATGGGGCGTCCGTTGAGGAGAACAACGGCAGACCCATCCTGATGGGCTCCGTTCATGGCTCTAATGGAAGTTTTGTTATGGGGACGCTGGTGCGAACTCAGAACCTGCATCCCGACAAGACGATCGATGACATCACGCAGGTGGCGCGCACCGTATTGATGGATCTCTTGAGCGGATACAACGGTAATAACTCCGGGTGCTAACTGCTGAGATTCTTCGCGGCGCGAGGTACTAGTGACTTGAATATTAAGGAGATCTTCCAAAGAGAGGGCAGATAAGGGCTCTATATCCGGCTGCCCTTGTGCCTGCAGCAAAGAACAGCAGAGTGCTGCCGACATCCAAAAAGCATTCTTCATTATCGCCCCCTTTCAGATAAGTAATGCATCATAATAGAGCTAATTTTATTAATTAAAACTGAGCAAATTATGTACTATTTGGATGTAGATAATTCAACAGGGAGGGTGAGGGAGAGCTTTATCCCGTTGCTGAGTTCGGAGTCAAGCTCAACGGTTCCGTTCAACTTTTGGGTAATGAGGTTGTAAACAATATTTAGTCCCAGCCCTGTCCCCCCGGCATTGCGCTTGGTGGTCGTAAACGGCTCAAAAGCGATTTTACTCATGTGTTCGTCCATTCCGATTCCATTATCGGAATAGGTCAAAATGAGGTTCCCTTTTTGAATTTCAAAATGGATCGTTATGGTCGCATCGGAAATAGTATCATTAAAACCGTGCAATAAAGAGTTTTGGATAAAATTACTGATGATTTGAGCGTATACGCCGGGATAGGATTTGATGATAAGATCATGATCCCCCTCCAGCAACACGGTTACCGGTATTTTTTTAAGTTTATTATGAAATGTGAGTATGATCTCTTCGAGGTATCCATAGAGGTTAAAGTCCCTTTTTTCTTCTATGCTTTGATCGACGGAAATACGTTTAAAACTGCGAATCAGATTGGCTGCCTGATTGATACTTTTGAGCAGCAAATCGGCGGTTTCGTTTAATATATGGAGCTTATTTTCCATGAAAGATTTTTTGAGGGTTCCCTCTTCAATTTGTTTGAGCAGCTCTTTGGTCTCTCTGACAATAATAGACCCTCCGGTTATGGCATTGCCTAGAGGGGTATTGACCTCATGGGCAACACCGCTGACAAGATTTCCCAGTGCTGCCATTTTCTCGGATTGCACGAGTTGTACCTGTGCTTTTTTGAGTATTTCTAAAGAGTCGTTAAGCTCCTGTGTCCGTGAAGCCACCCGTGATTCCAAATGGGAAGTCAGCGACTCTGTTTCACTTAACAGATGGTTAAAAGCATTGTACAAATAAGCGATTTCATCTTGATTGTTATGGGTGACACGCAGCGAATAGTTGTTATTTTCCGCAACCTCTTTGGCTGTTTCGGTTAACGTGAGGATAGGCTGAAGAATCTTTTTGCTTAGGATGCGGGACACCACGTAGACAAAAAGGATTAGGCCGATCGAAAAAATAGTGACAGCTGTCAATAGTTCCATAATAAATGAGGTAATACGATCCGTTTTTTTCTCGATATAGAGGTAACCCAAAAGTTGATCGTTTTGTTTGATTTCAAGGGTGGTTTTTAAACTTCCCAGCATCCATGGGTTCGAATTAGGGCTTTCAAACCGTGTTCCCAAGGGGAAAATAGTACTAGGAAGCGGTTGGTTTCCGGGGTTAAACGACATCAAAGAAGTGTGGTCGGGGCTATAGACAACCGACATAAGAACATTATTGTTATTGTGCAGACGGTGCATGTTGGCATTGATTTCCTGAAGATCAAAAAATGCCAAAGGTGCAGTTATCAAATCCGCGATCAAAGCGGCCTCTAATTGGCTTTCGTGGAGATAGGTACGTTTTTCATGATTGATGCTGTACCAAACCTGAAATAATGTCCCGAAAATAATAATAAAAAGACTGGTTATGATCAACAAGATGACCATTTGCGAGGTTATGGAGTGGTTATTTGCTCTCATTTTGATCCCCCTGTCGGTTCTATTACGGTAGCAAAATTGAGAAGTTTGTAGCTGACATTTAAATGGGCATCTTCGAGGTTACGCTGATTGATAACAAAGCGAAGCAGGTTGTTTTGCAAATAAAATCCTATCATTGCCCCTTTTTTGGTATCTGCGGCATCATCGCTGATTACTAAAACATTATTTTTGCGTAATGCATTTAGATAACTTTCGTGCTGGTTTGGCTTGGAGTTTCTAAAATAGAGGATATGACAGCGCAATGTCTCATTTTCAGATGTTCCGATATCAATCGGGATAACATTTAACGGATGGTTATTAAAAAGACGTGAAGTATAGCTTTTTCGAAGTATAGAGGCAAACGCATCGTCATTATAAATGCAAATATTATAGGATTCGATAGGTTTTGGCCATTGGATAAACATCGTAAAGCGTTCCAAATAAGCCGTTTTGATACTCTCTTCAGAGACTGCCAGCAACGAGGCGGTATAGAGGAGAAAAAAGGTAGCAGTAAAAACCTTTGTTGCGTTCATTAGATTAAATCTGGTTTTGGCTCACCCAGAAAGTACCCCTGCGCATAATCGACACCCATAGATTTGACAATCTCGTACACTTGAGCACTATGGACGAATTCTGCGACAGTTTTTACCCCTATTTTATGGGTAAAAAAGAGAATTGATTCCGTAATGGTTTGGGATTTTTTATTGACGTCGATATCTTTGATGTAGATACCGTCTATTTTAACAATATCAAGATTTAGATTGCCGAGCTGAGCGAAATTCGAACACTGAACCCCAAAATCATCTAAACACAGATGGTATCCTAGTTCTGTCAGCTGATTGAGATGTTTTTCGGCAACAGGATTGGCTAAAATATTGCTGTCTTCAAGAATCTCGAAATAGATCCTGTCGGTTTTGATCCCATAACGGATCCGAGTCTGTTCTATAAATTCTACAAATTTTTCCTCTAAGAGATCCTGATCGGTAATATTGATTGTAAAGTCGAGAGTGTTGTCGGCAAACATAGCGCATGCCTGATCAAACATACGCTGTGTTATCTGATAGAGCAGTCCTGCATAGCGGGCTGTCCCGAGGAAAAGGTAGGGGGTATATATGACCCCCTCATGCTCAAGACGTACCAGAGTTTCATATTTGACGATTAAACCGCTTTTGCAATCGACGATAGGTTGAAAATAGGCAATTAATTTATCATTATCGAGGGCATCTTTGAGCCATTTCGTCCATTTAGTGTTTTCTTTGATCTGTGAGATGACCGCTAAATCGTCGGAGTACACCTGTACGCGATTTCGGCTCATTTTTCGCGCTTCGCGCAAGGCGATTTCGGCTTTTTGGATCATATTGCCCATATCGTGCTCGACTACCCCCATCGTGACGTTAATACGATGCTCAATATCGTTGATAAGGAAGGAGTTTTTGGTGATACTGCTTTGGATAAACAGAACCTCTTTTTGGATGTCTTGAATTCTTTTATGGCAGGTCAATATGGCGTAAATATCGGCTTCAAGACGGTAAATACCACATTCGGAACCGGAGGTACGACGTAAAATATCGGCAAACTGCAACAGCATCTGATCGCCGACTTCAAATCCGTATACGTCATTGATCATGCTGAAAGCATCGATATTCAGCAAAATAAGCGACATCGGCTCGTCGGTGTCCAGATCGTAATTGAGTTTGACCCGATTACCCAGACCGGTTAGACTATCAGTGATTAGGGTGGTGTAAATCTCATTCTTTTTATTGAGGAGCTCAATGATTTGTTTGTATTGGGAGAGGGCACTACGGATAGTTGTGTAGAGTCGGTCGGTTGTTAATTCCGTTTTTTCTTTGTAGTCATTGATGTCGTAATGATCGATAACATATCGCTCGGGTGCTACCCCCGGTTGTCCTGTTCGAATGATAATCCGTACCGTCGTATTATTTAAGCGATAACGGATGGTTTCGACAAGATCCAGTCCCGCTCTATCCGTTTCCATGACGACATCAAGCAAGATGATCGCAATATTATCGTGCTGTTTTAGAAGTTCTGTTGCTTCGGCAGCACTGTACGCTGAGAGAAATTGAAGCGGTTTGCGCTCATAGGTAAAGTCATGGAGCGCGAGTTTGGTAAAGGAGTGTACTTCGGTATCATCGTCAACGATCAGTACTATCCATGGCGTATCGGATGATTCGTCTTTTTCTTCGGGAGCAAATAATAGTTCATCTTCGGACATAGATCCTATCCCTCTTTGATTGCGTAATTTTTTATAATAGTACGATAATAATAAAAATCTTATAAAGGGAAAGAATATGGCTGCATCCGATTGAATGCAGGGAAGGTGATGCAGAGTATTTGAAGGGAATTAACCGAATTTTCCGGTGATGTACTCTTGCGTTAATTTTTCTTTTGGTGTAACGAACAGTTCCTCCGTATGCCCAAGCTCAACCAAATCCCCTAAATACATAAATCCGGTGTAATCGCTGACACGTGCGGCTTGCTGCATATTATGGGTTACTATGATTATGCTCACTCTCTCTTTGAGCTCAATGACAAGTTTTTCAATCCCCTGCGTCGAGATCGGGTCAAGAGCGGATGTCGGTTCATCGAAAAGCAATACTTCCGGTTCTACGGCGATAGCACGGGCAATACACAAACGTTGTTGCTGACCCCCTGAGAGTCCGTTTGCATCATTTTTGAGACGATCGCTCACCTCTTTCCAGAGTGCGGCGTCTTGGAGCGCTTTTTCAACACGATCATTTAGTTCTGATTTGTTTTTAATCCCTTGAAGACGCATACCGTAGGCTACATTATCAAAAATGGACATCGGAAACGCCGTCGGTTTTTGGAAAATCATCCCGATTTTGGTACGTAGGTGAATCAAATCTTCTTTAGGATCAAGGATATTGCGACCTTCGAATTCGATTTCACCTTCGTAGGTATTTCCCGGATAGAGATCGTGCATACGGTTAAATGCGCGAAGCAATGTCGTTTTACCGCAACCGGAAGGACCGATCAAGGCGGTAACCGCATTTTTGGCGATAGGCATCGTCACTTTTTTCAGACTCGGTGCCGGAGCCCCTTTGTAGGTGAAGTCAAAATTACGAACTTGTAGCGCGCACTCTTCTTTGATATCGATAATACTTGCCATAGTTATTTCCTTTTTCCGGCTAATAAAATAAGTCGTCCGATGATATTCAGACCCAAAATAAACATCGAGAGGATAAAGGCGGCTGCCCATCCGAGTTGCTGCCAATCATCGTAGGGACTGATCGCATAGTTGAACATTGTCACCGTCAATGAAGGCATTGCTTCGTTGAGATCGGTGGTGAAAAAGTTATCGTTAAATGAGGTAAAGAGCAAGGGTGCCGTTTCCCCTGCTACACGGGCAACCCCTAGAAGTACTCCGGTCAAAATTCCCGCTTTTGCGCCGCGATAAACGATGTCAATGATCACTTTATACTTCGGCGCACCCAAAGCGAACGCCGCTTCGCGCAATGTTCCGGGGACAAGTTGGAGCATATCATCCGTGGTTCGCAAAATGATCGGAATCATAATGATCGCCAATGCGATAGCCCCAGCCCAAGCGCTGAAATGACCCATCGGCATAACAATGATTGCATACACGAAAGCTCCGATAACGATGGAGGGAGCCGACATCATAATATCGGAAATATCACGGATGGTATGGGCGAGGCGCGAGTTTTTACCGTATTCGCTCAAGTATGTTCCCGCCATGATCCCCAGCGGTACTCCGATAAGGGTAGCAAGACCTACAAGGATGAGTTGACCGACAAGGGCATGTTTGAGACCGCTATCTTCGTATCCCGGAGGTGACCCCTCATAAACAAATATATTCCAGTTCAGCGCATCGATCCCTTTCATCATAAGGACTCCGAGAATCCAAAATAAAAATCCCAAGGCGATGACAGCACTAAGGGTAGAGAACCCAAGTGCTACTTTATTGATTAATATACGTTTTTGAACGGGACTCATTAGGCTTTTCTCACTTTACGTAAAAAGTAAAATTTGGCGATAGCGATAACGACGAAGCTCATAATGAGCAATGTGAGCGCCAATCCAAAAAGGCTGGAGAAATAAAGGGAGCTGTCCGCTTCGGTAAACTCGTTGGCAAGGGTTACCGGAATCGAGGTAGTCGGATCCATAATCGAGTTTGGAGTGTGGTGAACATTCCCCATAACGAAGGTGACCGCCATCGTCTCACCGATTGCCCGTCCGAGTGCCAAAATGAGTGAGCCGATAATCCCCGCTTTGGCGTAAGGGATGATAACGTCTTTGATAACGTCCCATTGGGTTCCGCCGAGCGCATAGGCGGACTCTTTGAGGATATCGGGAGTGGTGTTCATAGCATCGCGGGTAACCGCCGCCATAAACGGGAGAATCATGATCGCTAAAACGATTCCTGCCGCCAAAAGACCGATCCCCATACCGCCGAAAATATCGCGCAAGATGGGGACAAAGAAAAACAGCCCCCACATTCCGTAGATGACCGAGGGGATAGCGGCGAGGAGTTCGACGCTGACACCGAAGAACCCTTTGATTTTATCATGGGCAATTTCGCTCAAAAAAATAGCAACACCGATGGCGATAGGAATCGCTAAAAGCATCGCTAAAAAGGTAGAAGCGACCGAGCCGAAAATCGCCGCATAGGCACCGAATTTGTCAAGATTCGGCGCCCATTCATCTTTGGTAATGAAATCAAGTCCGAACGTCTGCATTGCTTCGGTGGACTCATTAAAGAGAACCACAAAAATCCACGCTACGATGAAAAGAATCAACAGAGCGCTGGTGCGGGTCATATTTAAGAAGATTTTATCAATCATGCCAAGCCTTGCCTTAAAATAGTGGGGCAATTTTATTACAAGATCATTACAACACTGTTACGAGCCACTTTAGTGCCTCTTCGCGGGTAAAAAAGAGTTGATCCAGCTGAGCATTATAGGCACGTTCCAGTAAGGATTTAAAGCTCTCTGAGGGGGTTAATCCCAGAGCAATCAAATCTCGTCCCATCACCAGCGGCGGCGGGGGATTATGCAGTACTCCCAGAGCAGAGGAGCGTTCCCTGAGCCACTCTCCCGCTTCGAAACATTTGGGCGTATCGCCCTCAAAGGCTCGTCCGAAAAAATCGGCTTCTGCCACTACGATCAGATCGTTGATGCATACCTGTGTGCTCAGATGGAGAAGCTCACTATCGCTTGCATTAGAGCGGTAGAGTTTACGGGGCCATCCATGGTAACGGATAAGGGGGAGGATGTGGGCGATAAGATCTTTGTCTTCGGTAATTTTGTTGAGCCAGATTCGAGCAATATCAACACCGACTTCTGCGTGTTTTGGGGCATTAAGACTCCCATTAGTTAGGGTGATGGTTGTATCGGGTTTACCGATATCGTGCAATAGCATCGTGAGCATTAATACGATGTCATTTCGCCATTGTCCGCTGCGCATCGAAGCCATTGTATCGAGTGTCATAAGGGTGTGGTTCCAAACAGAACCCTCAGGGTGTGATTCTGCCTCTTGAGGGGTTGCATCGAGCTTATCGAGAGGTGTAAAAAACTCCAATCCCCCCATTTCGCGTAGCAATTTCATCCCGATTGAGGGGTGAGTGCTTCGAAGAAGGAGTTTTTTGAACTCTTCGAAAATCCGTTCTTTTGGTAATTCTTCGAGAGCACCTTCCGCGATCATTTTTTGACACAGTTCTAACAGCTGTTTGTCGCACGTTAGTTCATGTCGGGCGGCAAACTGTACCGCACGGAGCACCCGTAACGGATCATCGATAAACGTTTCGGGATCGACACATTTGAGCCGTTTATGTTTTAAATCTTCAACCCCTCCGTAAGGATCGAGCAGGGTTTGGGAGAGGGGATCGTAGCCGATGGCATTGATCGTAAAATCGCGACGACGGGCGGCGATGGCAAAGTCTAGATCACTAAACCATGCCGTCTCAAACCCTTTGTGCCCAAATCCCGATTTGGATTCGGTTCGAGGAGGGGAAAAATCGATGGAGTATCCGGCGTAGGAGAGTTTGAGGACACCGAAACTTTTACCGTAAAGCCCTATTTTGCCATAAGGTTTAAGGAGGGATTCGAGCGCTTCCAAAGAGGAGACACCGTAGAGCTCGATGTCCAAATCGTGTGTAGCGTCTCCGCTAAAATGATCGCGGACAAATCCTCCGACAAAAATAGCCTGTATCCCATTGCGCTCTAGATCTTCTACCAACCGCATCAAGGAGAGAGGAATAGGTATCATTTTTTCACAGGTGCCTTGTTTTGAATCAGCTTCTCAAGAGAGAAGCTGAAGGTTGAACCGATCCCCAGTGTACTTTCAATCCGAAGTTCAGAATCGTGCAGTTTGAGAATGTAGCTGACGATGGAGAGTCCTAGCCCCATGGAGTTGTCCCAGCGGTTTTTTTGGACACGATAAAATTTCGAGGTGATTTTATCGAGTTCATTCGGAGCGATACCGATCCCCTTATCCGTAATACTGATTTTATTATCGCTTAGGGTGAGTGTGACATCTTCCTCGGAATATTTAAGGGCATTATCGACAAGATTGGTGACGATAAGCTCGATCATCGTTTTATCGGCAAATACGGTTTTTGAACCGCCGTTATAATGGATGATGCGAGCAGGATATTTGGCTTGCAGGATGGAGATCGAGTCGGTACAAACCTCTGCAATATCAAAATATGAGGGTTTGATAGAGAGATCGTTATTCTCCAGCTTCACCGAGAGGGCAAGACGGTCTAACATCATCGTGACGCGATGGGTGTTGGAGAGGATCTTATCCAAAAACTTTTCACGTATTTTCGGATCGATATTCAAATCATCATGGAGGGTTTCGGCATACCCCATAATAGCGGCAATCGGATTTTTAAACTCATGGCTGATAGCAGAGAGAATATCATTTTGCTGTTTGTTGATGAGGCGGAGCTTCGCGGTATGTTTCCGTTTTTGTTTGTCGCGGTTATGGAGCTTTTTAACCAGATTTTTGAGCATGATGGAAATTTGTAAAAACTCGCGGAAGTATTCAGGCTTGAGAACGGCTCGGTAGTTTTTAGCGGAGACTTCATCGAGATAGCGG
>DATDUY010000002.1:0-4395 GCA_035290165.1 Sulfuricurvum sp.
TCCCTATGGTACCTAAAGGGTGTGGAGAGCTATACCGAAGGTCCTATGAGTATTTTCAAACCAGTGGCCATGCCTTGATGGAATCCATACTCAAACATGAAGAGGAAACCGAGTGCCGGATTGTTGAAAAGAGGGGGGAATTTACCGCATTCTGCCCTTATGCCAGTGCTTATCCGTTTGAAGTGATGATTAGTTCGATTAAAGAAGCGGGTCAAATCGATACACTGAGCCGTACCCGAATAGACACTGTTGCCGCCCTTCTTATTTCAACGTTGCAGCGTTTAAAACGCCAACTTGGGGAGTTTCATTTTAATCTTTGGGTATCTACACCCCCCATGATCGATAGTGAAGGGATCGGTTCTGCCGATCTGTGCCGATTTGCGATTCGTATTATGCCGCGTCTTTATAATCACGGCGGATTTGAGCATACAACAGGTATTGTCATCAATCCTGTTTCACCGGAGATGGCAGCAAAATTATTACGGGAGAGCATTCATGAATAAAAAACGTTTGTTATTCGCGTCAAGCGAAGTTTACCCTTTTATTAAAACCGGAGGGTTGGCGGATGTTGCCCATTCGCTCCCTAGAGCACTGAATGATCAGTATGAAGTTACTGTGGTGTTGCCTCTTTACAACGCAATCGATCGTAACCGTTTTAAGATCAAACGGATTGAATCGTTTGCGGTTGTGATGGGAGGAGTCTCTTACGAGGTTGAACTTTACGGAACCCTATATGAAGGGGTGGAGTACCGTTTTGTATATGAACCGCTCCTTTGCGATAGGGAATTTCTGTATGGTCCCCCTGAGTGCGGATATGAGGATAACGCTCTTCGTTTCGGACTCTTCTCGTATGCTGTTACCGAATTGCTTCGACGTGACACCTATGCGATTGCCCATCTGAATGATTGGCAGTGTGCTTTGGTCGCCCTTTTAGTGAAGGAAGATAGCACAATAGAGACCGAGTGCGTGTATACCATCCATAATTTAGCGTACCAAGGGGTATTTTCCCCTTCGGTATTGGCTCAAATCGGTATTGATGAGTCCCATTTTACGATGGAGAGACTTGAATTTTACAATCAGGTGAATTTTATGAAAGGGGGAATTGCGTACGCTGATGCCGTTACCACGGTAAGCCCGACCTATGCAAAAGAGATTTTAACCACAGAATTCGGATGCGGACTGGAAGGATTTTTACACGTTCACCGCCGAAAACTGAGCGGAATCATAAACGGTATTGATTCGGACCATTTTTCCCCTTCGTGCGATGAGGCATTGGTTGAGAAGTACACTGATGCCAAAGGGAAAAAACCCTCTAAAAGCGCTCTTTTAAAACAGTTGGGTCTTAAAGGATCAACTAAACCTCTTTTTGCCTTTATCGGGCGATTTACGGAGCAAAAAGGGGTCGATATTTTGGTTGAAGCGTTGCCGAAGATTGTTGAATTGGAGTGCAATGTGGTGTTGCTGGGAGAAGGGGAAGAGGGGTACCATGACTCTCTTGCGGCTCTCGCGGAGCGTTACGGCAATCTCTCTTTGAGCTTCGGATATGATGAAGTCTATTCGCATCGGATGTATGCGGGAGCCGATTTTTTATTGATGCCCTCGTTATTTGAGCCGTGCGGATTGAATCAAATGATCGCTTTTGCCTACGGAGCCGTTCCGGTAGTCACTCGGGTAGGGGGATTGGCCGATACGGTGAAAAAAGTTGAAATGTACGATGAAAACTCTCCCTCTGGATATGGGATTGTATTCACCTCGCCGACAGCCCGTTCTTTGGTTGCGGCGGTGAAAAAATCGTGTGAACTTTATGGGGATAAAAAACACTTTGAAGCGGTTGTCAACCACAATATGAAGTGTGATTTCTCATGGAGTGAGAGTGCCAAAGCGTACCAAGTGATCTATGAGAGACTCTCGAAGTGAAAAAACTTTTTATTGATATCGGCGGTACCCATCTTCGAAGTGAAATAGAGAGTGAGGAGGGTGTTGTTCGTGACACTATCCGCTCTCACGAGATGGGGTTATTCGCCTATATTGATAAACAGCTCTCCTTGCATCCGCAAATAGATTTCATCGGTATTTCGTATGCAGGGCAGGTCAATAATGGGGTTATCGCAGCTTCCCCAAATATTAATATTGACAAATATGAAATTGTTTCCGAGATAAAATCCAGCTTTGGAGTACGTGCCAAAATCGATAATGATCTTAACTGTGCGGTTCGCGCTGAAGCCTCGTACTGGAAATCTGAAAGTATTGCCGCGCTATTTGTCGGAACAGGGATCGGTGCGGCGGTGATCGATGGGGGAAAATTAGTACGAGGCAGCCGCAATATGGCATTCGAAATCGGGCATATCCCCTATAAAGAGTCTCCCCTTCTCTGCGGATGCGGACGAAGCAATTGCATCGAACTCTATGCTTCGGGATCGGGGATTGCCAAGTGGCTGAATCACTACGGCAGTGAGGCTTTGCCCGATTTAGATCGGCTAAAAGGATCAAACGCAGATGAACGCTCCGTTGCCGTCCAATTCGAAGAGGCACTTCTCCATGCGGCAGGAGTCTTAATTACCCTCGCCAATCCAGAGATTTTGGTTTTGGGTGGAGGGGTAATGGCACAGAACTCTTATTTGGTTACACTGTTGCGAGAAAAGTTGAAACATTATACGTTGAGTCCTTCATTGCAAGGGTTGAGAATTGAGATGAGTGTATTGGAAAATGCGCCGCTAGAGGGTGCAAAATTATTGGAGAGAGACAATGGATAAATTAAATATTTTAATCGCAGCATCCGAAGTTGTCCCGTTTGCCAAAAGCGGCGGATTGGCGGACGTTGCGGGTGCGTTGCCCAAAGCGCTTCGAGCATTAGGGCATGATGTTCGACTGGTTATGCCGCGCTATTACATCGTGGATCGTGATAAATACGCCCTTAAAATGATGCATGGCTCTCTCGGAGTCCCGATGGGAGCCTTGGGCGAAGTATGGGCAGGTGTCTATGAGGGGAACCTCCCCGGCACCGATATTCCGGTCTATTTCATCGATCACGAGGGATTTTTCGGACGGGGAGGATTGTATGAGGAGAATGGGTTTAGCTATTTAGATAACGACACACGGTTTATCTTTTTTTCCCGTGCAGTGATGCAGCTGGCGAAAAAGCTCCGTTTTCATCCCGATATCATCCATGCGAACGATTGGCATACCGCTTCCATTCCGCTATTGCTGAATACCCATTATGCCTATGATGGCGATTTTGCCTATACCGGATCGCTTTTAACTATCCACAATCTTCAGCATCAAGGTCATTTCAGCAAAGGCTCTATGGATATTCTGGATATCGGCTGGGAACATTTCAATGCCGATGAGATCGAAGAGTATGACGGGATCAATCTTCTCAAAGCGGGGATCGTTCATGCCGATGCCATCAGTACGGTGAGCCGTAAATACGCGCAAGAGATTCGAACCTCTGAATTTGGGTGGGGGCTGGAACGATTGATTGATACGAACTCCTACAAGCTTCACGGCATCCTTAACGGGGTTGATTACGACGAATGGAGCCCTGCGATTGATCCTTTTATTGCTCAAAGCTTTGATTGTGATGCAATGAAGGGAAAAAAAGTGTGCAAGAGGGCGTTGCAGCATACTTTTGGACTTCCGCAGCGCGATGACGTACCCTTGATCGGTCTAGTGGGGAGACTGGTGGAGCAAAAAGGGATCGAACTAATCGTCCATTCGATTCATGCTCTGATGCAGATGGAAATCCAAATCGTCCTCCTCGGTGCGGGAGAAAAATGGGCGGAGCACTTTTTTAGCGATATCAGCGGACGCTATCCCGATAAATTCGGCTGTTATATCGGATATCGCAACGATCTGGCACATCAAATCGAAGCGGGATGCGATCTGTTTTTGATGCCTTCTCTTTTTGAGCCGTGCGGGCTGAACCAAATCTACTCTTTGCGTTATGGGACACTCCCGATCGTTCGAGCAACGGGGGGATTGGATGATACGATTGAAAACTACGGTAATGACGCTCTTCACGGTACAGGATTCAAATTTTACGATGCGACTCCGGAGGCTCTGATCAATACCGTCGGATGGGCGGTTTATACGTGGTACAATGATACTCAAGGGTTTGCACAAATGCAGCATAATGCTATGGAGCGTCGATTTGATTGGAATGGAGCGGCAAAAGAGTATGAAACACTATATTATCGTATTAAAGCAGGGAGAAGAGGAGCATGAATAATATCCAACACTGTCCCATTACGTATGAGGTTTCAAGACTGAGTGAGCTTGATATCTATTTGTTTAAACAAGGCAATCACACCAAGCTCTACGATAAATTCGGCTCGCACCCAATGGTACATGAGGGAAAATCGGGGGTCTATTTTGCGGTGTGGGCACCTAATGCAG
>DATDUY010000003.1:0-9573 GCA_035290165.1 Sulfuricurvum sp.
TCTCATCATCACTCATCAGGGCAATTCTTTGCTCCACCATTTTAGGATCAACACCCATAGTTTCAAACGTTTTAGCTACGTCTTCGCGACCAACGAATTGATTCACTTTTTCATGCGACGATATCGCGACAGGTTGCTCTAAAACTGCCTCGGTTGAAGCCATTTGAGCCCATGACACTTGGGCGAACAGTGTAATACTTAACACGAACGATAAAATAATTTTTGACATCTTCATCTGTTTTCCTTTAATTTGTTTTCAATCAACATTCTACTGACTTATTGTTAACACCGATTTGGGTTACTCTAACTTTTAATTTTTAAAGTAGCATCATTTAACGCCGTTTTTACAGAATCCCACGCTGATTCTACCTGGGTTTTCATTGATTCGTACGTCTCATCAGTCGCTTTGATCAAATTGAAGAGATTGACTCTCCCCTCATCAAGTTTCTTTTCTAGCGTATCAAGCTGTTTGTTCATTTCGATCTGTGCATCTGCACTCGCCATAGAAGCTTTCGCTTTGAGTTTAACAATATCTAATTTCCAGATCTTAATCTCTGCCTCTTTTTTTTGTTCATAAAGTTTTTTATCGTTCATACTATTTCCTTTTTTTCGTTCTTTAGAGCACACGCCGTCCTTGAATCACTCGGATCAAAACAGCGATAATTGCCACTATCAATAACAGGTGGATAAATCCCCCCAACGTATAACTGCTAACCAGTCCTAATGCCCATAAAACTAACAGAATTACCGCTATCGTCCACAGCATACTTGACCCCTTTTCTCTATCATTAGTCATTTTCTTGACCACATGATTCTTTCGAGCGTGTTCTAATCTACACTAGTAACATACAATCAGTCTATCACTAAAAGTTATTGTTATAGAGTATTATTATATTTAGTATAAATTATTTATATTATGAATAAAACGGATAGATTGGAAAAGAATACTTAAAGGGTAAAAGGCGGGATGAAAACCCCGCCTGATGAATAGATTAACGTACTGAGCGAGTAAACCCAAATACTTTTGTAAGTCCGAGGATATCGGTAATCAACAAAACGACAAATACAAATACAACGGCACCTACAATACCGCCGAAATCACCGCCGGCTGGTAATGTATCGATTTCAGACGAGATTTTTAATATCTCATCATCACTCATCAGGGCAATTCTTTGCTCCACCATTTTAGGATCAACACCCATAGTTTCAAATGTTTTTGCGACATCCTCACGCCCAATGAATTGACTCACTTTTTCATGTGATGATACCGCGACAGGTTGTTCTAAAACTGCCTCGGTTGAAGCCATTTGCGCCCATGACACTTGGGCGAACAGTGTGATACTCAACACGAATGATAAAATAATTTTTGACATCTTCATCTGTTTTCCTTTAATTTGCTCATCAGAGCACACGCCGTCCCTGAATCACTCGGATCAGAACAACGATAATTGCCACTACCAATAACAGATGGATAAACCCACCTAATGTATAACTGCTAACCAGTCCTAATGCCCATAAAACCAATAGAATTACCGCTATCGTCCACAGCATATCTGACTCCTTTCGCGTATTATTAGTCATTTTGTTGATGACATTATTAACACCTTCGGCAAGCTTTGTCACCAAATCGCGTTCAGCATCCTTTTTAGCTTGTCCGTAATAACATTATAAGATTTTATTAATTAAGACGAATATTTAATTATTTTTATTATTAATAGTTTAAAATAGCTGTATAGGCAAAAAAAATTACAATTGATGGTTAAATAGGCGAGATTTGTTTGATGGATTTGAAGGGGATTTAATTTTATTCCTTACTCCACTTATTCTGATTAAAGATACCCAAAACCACTATATTATCCCCATCGATCAAATAAGGGACGGTATAGCCTTTGTGTATTAGCTCTCGGTTGCCCTCATCGTTTAACCGTCCTTTGTTCGGATGATCGATTAGTGTTTCAATAGCAGACTGTAAATTACGATTAAATGCTTTGGCGGCACTTTTTTTGTCTTTAGCGATATAATCGATAATCTCACCTAACTCATATTCAAAACGTCCACTCCGTCTAATCCTCAATGGCTATCCATTTCATCGATACGTTTATCCATTCTATCCCAAAAATCTTGATCGAGAGGATATGTCTCCATCTTCCCGCTTTTGTATTCCTCTACTCGGCGTTTGACTTCATCAGCGTACCATGGACGGGATTGTTCTACTGTTACCGACTCTTTAGGAAGTGAGTTTAAAAAAGCCATTACTTTATCGGCAACGCTATCATTAACAGTTATTGTCATTGTCATAGCTTTCCCCTTTGTTTTATTAAGAAAATTATAGCACTTTTTGCGTTACTAGCTTTTACTTGCTCTCACGCTCCTGAGTGATAATTTAGTTGGTTAACATTTCTAAGAAACTTGGGGTCAGGTATTCAATCTTCACTTTTTGAAAACAAGCCTAACTCAAAAGAGCGAAGTCATTTTATTGAACGAGTAAATTAGGTATGGATGAAACGTCGATTTTGGAAGTTTTAAAGGGGATTTATTTATAAAGATGGTGGCGGGGGGGGGACTCGAACCCCCGACCTCCGGCTTATGAGACCAGCGCTCTAACCAGCTGAGCTACCCAGCCATCTTTTGGAAAGACCGGAATTATAATGACTGATAGCTTATTAAAAGCTTTAAATGACTATTAACTCAATATTGTGTACAATCTCACCCATAATAAATCACTCAAAAAGGAAAAACAATGAATTTTCAACCACTTGGAAAACGGGTATTGGTTCAACGTCTCGAAGAAGCAACCACAACCGCATCAGGTATCATTATTCCTGACAATGCAAAAGAGAAACCCTCACAAGGAACTGTTATAGCAGTGAGCGAGAAAGTGACGAATGTAGAGGTAGGAAACGTTGTCGTTTTCGGTAAATACGCCGGTACAGAACTAACATTAGAGGGAAAAGCTTACCTCGTTATCGCTACAAGCGATTTACTCGGAATTATTAAATAAAGGAAACTATTATGGCAAAAGAAATTCACTATGCAGACGACGCTCGCAACAGATTAGCCGCTGGGGTACAAAAACTTACCGATGCGGTCAAAGTTACTATGGGACCGCGCGGTCGTAATGTTCTTATCCAGCGCAGTTACGGCGCACCGCTTATCACCAAAGACGGTGTAACGGTAGCCAAAGAGGTAGAACTCAAAGACCCGCTTGAGAACATGGGGGCGCAACTCGTTAAAGAGGTCGCTTCGAACACAGCGGACGAAGCGGGTGACGGTACCACTACGGCGACCATCCTAGCAAACTCAATTTTTAAAGAGGGTCTTCGCAACATCACAGCGGGAGCGAACCCTATCGAAGTAAAACGGGGTATGGACAAAGCGACCGAAGCGATTTTGGCAGAGCTTAAAGCGGCGTCACGCATCATCAACGATAAAAAAGAGATCGCACAAGTGGCAACCATCTCTGCAAACTCAGATGAGCGTATCGGTGCAATGATCGCTGAAGCGATGGACAAAGTAGGACGTGACGGTGTTATCACTGTTGAAGAAGCAAAAGGGATCAATGACGAACTCGACGTGGTAGAAGGTATGCAATTCGACCGTGGTTACCTCAGCCCGTATTTCATCAACAACTCTGAGAAAATGACCGTTGAGCTGGATCATCCGTTTATCCTCCTTTTCGATCAAAAAATCTCGAACCTAAAAGACCTTCTCCCTGTGTTGGAGCAAGTTCAAAAAAGCTCACGTCCGCTTCTCATCATCGCAGAAGATGTTGAGGGTGAAGCGTTGGCAACTCTCGTTGTAAACAAACTTCGCGGTGTACTCAATATCACTGCCGTTAAAGCTCCGGGATTCGGTGATCGCCGCAAAGCGATGCTCCAAGATATCGCGGTACTTACCCGTGCGCAATTGATTTCTGAAGAGATCGGACGTACACTCGACAGCGCAACGGTAGCAGACCTCGGTCAAGCAGCGCGCGTCGTTATCAGCAAAGACAACACCACCATCGTAGACGGTGCAGGTGATAAAGAAGCGGTAACGTCACGTATCAAAGAAATTCGTACTCAAATCGAAAGCACTACGAGCGAATACGATAAAGAAAAACTTCAAGAACGTCTTGCGAAACTCGCTGGCGGTGTTGCGGTTATCAAAGTCGGAGCGGCTACTGAGACAGAAATGAAAGAGAAAAAAGACCGTGTAGACGATGCACTCTCAGCAACCAAAGCGGCGGTTGAAGAGGGGATCGTTATCGGCGGCGGTGCGGCATTGATCCGTGCGGCGGCAAAAGTGAAACATGACCTTACCGGCGATCAAAAAATCGGATGGGAGATCATCCTTCGTGCGATCACGGCTCCGGTTAAACAAATCGCTGAAAATGCGGGATACGATGCAGGTGTTGTTGTCAACACTATCGTCTCTGCAACGAATGAAAACATCGGATTCAACGCGGCAACGGGTGAATATGTCGATATGTACGAAGCGGGAATCATCGATCCACTCAAAGTTGAGCGTGTCGCATTGACCAATGCAACGTCGGTATCGAGTATGCTTCTCACAACTGAAGCAACGATCCACGAGATCAAAGAAGACAAACCTGCAATGCCTGATATGGGCGGTATGGGTGGAATGCCCGGCATGATGTAATTCGCCTAAGAAATGCCAAGCAATTGGCGTTTCAGCGAACTCTCTCTTTTTAACCCTACTTCAATACACTTCTTCACTAAATCTACCAGCGAAATACACCGCATTGGATGCCAATTAGTCTCTACGGAATACTCAAATATTATAAACTGAAGAAGAGAGAAGAGAATGCCGCCAAAGATGACGGCGAAGAAGATTAAGCGATTTCGTTCGCTTTTTTGTTTTCCCAAAGAGAGTGAAGAAATGCGATCAAAATTAATCCGATTCCGATCGTTCCTGTCACCATTTCACTGATGTGGGTTGTGATTTTCATCAACATGATAATTGCCAAAATCCCGATCGCATAGTGGGCACCGTGTTCGAGATAACGGAATGCAGAGAGCGTTTTATGCTCAACAAAATAGAGGGTGATACTCCGTACAAACATCGCGCCCACACCTAGCCCTATCATGATGATAAAGATGTTGCTCGTAAGGGCAAATGCTCCGATGACACCGTCAAAACTGAAACTCGCATCAAGCACTTCAAGATAGATAAATCCTGCGATTCCGCTTTTGACCGTATCGGAAGAGAGAAAATGATCCAGCATCCCCAACAATGAGTGAAGCAAAACACCATACATAAATGCGAGAACAACACCAAAATCCTGCGTAATGTGTCCTAAACCGATCCCCACCATAATCGCGGTAATCAGCTCGATGTTCGCAACACCTGAGAAGGTTTCCATCATTTTAGAACCCTCAACAAATGTTACCCATTTAACATCCCGCTCATCAAAGAAAAAGTCCAAAAAGACCATCAGCAAAAAAGCTCCCCCGAATGCGAAGATCGTCGATTCAGTCGCTTTGAGCACTTTTTCGTACTCTGCGGGTTGATTCATCGCCACTTGTAGCGTTTCCATCAATCCCATTCCCGTTACAATCGAAACAATTGCAAGAGGAAACACCAAACGCATCCCGAAAACCGCAATCGGAATACCGAAAACAATAAACCGCTTCTGCCAAATCGGATCCATTGTCTCCAACACTTTGGCATTAACAACTGCGTTATCAAACGAAAGGGATATTTCAAGGACGATCAATAAAAAAGTGATGTAGATAGCGGCAAGACCGCCGAGATAATATGCTGCAATCAGACCCAAAGCCATAATTGCAAACGAGCTGTAAAAGTAGCGCATTGTTTCGCCCTCAAAAAAAGATGCGAAATTATAGCTGATTAAAAGCAATCATGCCATTGAACAAGCGAAAGGCGGAATCCCTCTTTAACGGGGAGGACTTCGTGCGCAAAATAAGGGTTGCTTAAAAACACGACCATATCTCCCGCTTCGGGACGGAGGGTTATCGTGTTACCGTGTTCATCACACAGATAGTTAAAGAGGAGCTCTCCCCCGCTAAAATGGTCTTGATCGGTTGGATGGGGGGTATAGGAGGTGGTAAAGAGTACGGTCGTGAGTTTTCGCTCTGGAGCAACGGTACGATACCCGATGACATTCCCATCACGGTCACGCAGTTCACTCGCATCATCTGAGTGTTTGAGATAAAACGACCCGCTCTCATAGCCCAAAACCTGCACATCGGTAGCTTTGCTCAAAGAAATCGCAAAAAATTCTTCGATTTCTGAGCGCACCGCTTCAAAGCGGCGATCATAAATCGCGCGGTGTTCGGGGGTGAGGATGTGGATATCCGTTTTACGAATAGCGGTATCGAGTGAGCGTCCGCGAAGTTCTGCCTGCACCGCCTCATTATCTACTAGCGTATGAGCGGTGATCGCGCGGCATTCGGCAGGACTAAGCACCCCTTCCAAAACCATATAGGGGAAATCGTGATAAGGGTTGGGAAGCCGCTTTGTCGGAATATCCCACCCCAATAACTCATCCTGTGCATAAACGTAGTTACTGATTTGGTGCACTACTATTTCTGCTTATCAGTGACAATGTAGAGCTGTTCATGTCCGAGACGTTTAAGGACATCCATAACCCCCACGAAGTTTTGAAATGCCGCCTCTTTATCGCTGTAAAGGACAACGGTCATCTCTTTTCCCCCCTCACTCACTTTCTGCTCAAACTCCGCCAAGCTTATCGGTGTTTTTTCATCGCCCAGCATCAGCGTTCCGTCTTTTTGGATGGTAAGTTTCAGTTCTGAGGGTTTATGCTCTGCAGCGGTTCCTTTGGCTTCGGGAAGATCAACGGGGATCAACCCTGTTCGGATAAAAGTGGCCGTTGTCAGTACCATCACCAAAAGAACGAGCATAATATCGATGAAAGGGATAACGTTGATCGTATCGATCCGTTTCATTCTCATACGACTATCCTCGTTTAGAATGGGCATTGATATCCCACAGTGTCAAAATACGTTCCATCTTACGGAGCAAAATGTTATAAAAAATAATGGAAGGGATAGCAACTACCAGACCCATCGCGGTTGCTTTAAGTGCCAATGCAAGACCCGTCATAATCTTCTTTGGATCAACGGCTCCGACATCACCGAGAGAATAGAATGTAATCATAATCCCTAATACGGTTCCCAAAAGTCCCACATACGGTGCATTTGAACCGATCGTTGCGATTGTGCTGACATTATCGCCCAAATCAAGCTCAAGCTCCTCTTTGGTCTCATAATCACCGATACGAACTGAACCGTACGCCATAAGGCGCTCAATAAACAGCCACAATGAGACAATACTCATAATGACCAAAATCCCGATAATCCCGTAATCTACCGCCGAATGTGCAAATTCCAACCAACTGTTATCCATCTACTATTCCCCTTTTTTTAAATTCAAGTTTGACACACGTCCCCTCATTAATGCGAGAAGAGATATGCAGTGCAATACCGTAACGGTCGCAATAGCGCTTCACCAGATTCAAACCGATACCGTATCCCGCCATCGTCGAATCGCTCTGGTAATAGCGATCGTAAATGTGCATCAGGGTGATTTCATCCATCCCGATTCCCTGATCGCATATACTCACGGTATTGTCTCGAAGTCTAATCGTGATTATAGGGTTTTTAGGTGAATATTTCACCCCGTTTTCGATCAAATTATCAATCACTTTCCCCAATCCGATCCGATCACAGTTCACTTCGCAGGATTCAACCACTACATCCCAACTCACCGAAGGATAAAGAGAGCGCAAAAATACCAATCGCTCCTCAATCACTTCAGACAAATCAAAATGTTCGATTTTTTCCCGCTCACTCTGTTTTTTGATCATATAATCGAGCTCATTGTAACGCTCTTTTAACATCTCCGCCGCGATCTCGATCCGCTCCAGCCGCTTTAGACTTTTTTCATCGGTATGAGACTTGCGCAACATCTGGACATTCGCGGTAATCGTATTGATCGGGAGATTCAGTTCATGCAGCGTCTCTTTGGAGAAACGTTCCAAATGGTAAAAGTGCTCCCGCAACGGAGTAATGGCGATTTTTGCCAAAATCCCTCCCACTACAAGGGTAACAATCAGCGATACAAAAGCAATAATCCCCCACTGCTCTACCCCCAATACTTGATGGACATAGTAAATTCCGGCAATTAAAACACCGGTAGTAGTGACATAAAGTGAGGCTAAAGCGATCTCGACGTTACGAAACAAGACGATACCCTACTCCACGTATATTGACGATCAGTTCGGAACCTATCTCTTGTTTCAAACGGTTGATGTAAACTCGTATTGCGCCATCGCTAATCATTTCAGAGGGGTTCCACAATGTATCCATAATCATCTCTTTGGTAACAATTTCTCCCGCATTTTGGATAAACAGTGCCATCAACTGATACTCTTTAAGAGAAAAAGCGATCTCTTTCCCTCCCATTAGAACACACTTATGAAGCTCATCCAGACAAAGTTCACCGACACAATAGCGCTCTTTCCCTTTACTGCGGCGCAGCAATGCATGAAGTCGAACCAGAAGCTCGTCGGTATCAAACGGTTTTTTCAGATAATCATCCCCCCCTATCTCAAACGCTTGGGAGAGGGTTTCAATCTCTTGATGGGAAGAGAGATAGATTGTGGGGGTACGATCATTAGCACGGCGTAACTCTTTGAGGAGAGATAAGCCGTCAATCAGAGGGACGTTAATGTCGAGAAGATAGAGATCAAAATGGTTTTTATAGGTCTCATCGAGGGCGATTTGCCCGTTTCGGCACAAAACTACCTCAAACCCCTCCTCTTCCAGTACATCTACGATCGATTCGCCAAAGAGCAAATCGTCCTCCAAAAGCAATATCTTAGTCGACACGTTCAATCGACCACTTGAGAGTTTCACCCGCCCTCATCGGTACAACACTGCCGTAAAGTTCGGGGACGATAAAGTCATGTTTGACCAGTACGACCTCTTTAAACTCGGCACAGATACCGTAGATACGCTGTGCATTATCACTGACAAACGCTTGGAGGTTATCCAGTTTATCATGTGCTTCAAATACCTCGCACAGCAGCTGCAGTGCGATTGGTGCAGTAAAGACCCCTGCACCGCATCCGCATGATTCTTTGGCATGTTTCGGATGCGGTGCCGAATCGGAACCGAACATCACTTTCGGATGGGCTTCAAGCGCCACTTTCAAAAGTGCGGCACGATCTTCGGGGCGTTTGGCAATCGGTTTGCAAAACAGATGGGGACGCAACATCCCCCCCGCCACATCATCGAGGGTGATAATGAGATGGTGTACCGTAATCGTCGCATACAAATTTTCATAACGATTCAGCATAGCGACTGCATCGGCGGTCGTGATGTGCTCCATAATGATTTTGAGTTTCGGAAAATTGAGGGCTAACATCTCATAGACGGACATAAACTCCGCTTCGCGATCCATCACAAAGCCGTTCGTTTCCCCGTGTACCGAGAGGACAATTCCTAAATCACCCATCGCTTCGAGCGTTTCGCGCATCGATTCGATATCAAAACTTGCCACGCCCCCCTCGGAGTTGGTCGTTAC
>DATDUY010000004.1:0-7334 GCA_035290165.1 Sulfuricurvum sp.
TGATCTTTTGTCGTCACTAAAACACACGGATATTTATTTTGCAAGAGTAATGTCGCCAATAAAAATGATTTCTCATCACAATCACCCCCATTTTGATTAATGACATCCGAAGGATTTCGATAAGCCGTACTCTCTTTATAAGGAATTTTAAGAACATATTGATAAGCACGATCTATTTCACAATAGGTATCACCGTTACACTCTTTTGTCAACATATCAACTATCGGTTTCATCTCATCATGTTCATAGACATCGTATTTAAAAAATTTGTCATGAATTTTGACCATACCGCGTCTTTTACAATATTCCTCATCTGTTTCAGGCGGTACATTTGCCCTAGCATACAAAGAAAATGCTATGATCCCAGCCACTCCGTATAATCCTATGCGATAAACAACCCGTTTATTGATCAATGCCATATTAAATCCCTCTAGTGATTTATATTTTCAACATTTTTCCCCAGTGTAATAAAAAATAGCTCCATAAAAGAGCTTTTCATAGGGGTATAAAACCGCTTCTTAATAGTGTCATTATATAATATCGCCATGAAACTTACCCCTCAACAATCACTCTTGCATTGGTATGAGACCCACGGTCGTCACGATCTCCCATGGCGCACAACTAACGATCCCTATCACATTTATATCAGTGAAATCATGCTTCAGCAGACGCAGGTTAAAACCGTATTAGAGCGCTTTTATTTTCCGTTTTTGGAACGTTTCCCTACTCTCACAGAGGTGGCCGAAAGCCATCAGGATGATGTTCTTAAAATGTGGGAAGGATTGGGGTACTACACACGCGCTCGTAATCTCCATAATGCCGCACGACAATGCGGAGGAAAACTTCCGAACAATGCCCATGATCTGATACAGCTCAGCGGTATCGGTCGATCCACCGCCCATGCGATCGCCGCTTTTGCCTACAAAGAGCCTCTGCCCATTATGGACGCTAATGTGAAGCGGATCTTGTACCGCTATTATGCACTTGAATCACGTGATGAAAAAAAACTTTGGGGCTATGCCTATACCCTCTTTGATTCCGCCCATCCGTTTGAATACAATCAGGCAATGATGGATCTGGGTGCAACCGTCTGTTTGGCCAAAAAACCGCTCTGTAGCACTTGTCCCTTAGAGTCTACCTGTCAAGGAAAATCTACACCTCTGCTCTATCCGATCCCTAAAACCAAAACACTCAAACCGATCCGAACCCGAAACATCATCGTCTATAAAAGAGAAAACCGATACGCACTCATGCAACGGAAAACACGTTTTTTATCCGGGTTATGGGGATTTTACGAGTGCGAAAGCATAAGTTATCCTCACATCCAAAGCTTAGGGCACATTACCCAAAGCTACAGCCATTTTACCCTCGAAGCGGACGTTTATCTGAGTTTAGAGGATATGAATGACGAGGAGTTTGAATGGTTTAGCTTGAAAGAGATCGCGCAACTATCACTCAGCCGCGCCGATCATAAAGTAATAGGTTTGTTATAAATTAAACCGTGAGGGGTCAAAAAATGAGTCATCGCTAATATGACCGAATGCGGAGTTGATCGAAACGAACAGATCGGGATATTTCTCTTCCATTTCAAAAAGCATCTTTTTCATACTCGCTCTGGCATGAGGCATTTTGACATCAAACCGCATCGACGGACACGCTTCATCGCCGATAGTCGGCATCTCGTTTTCTAATGCACACGCGGCAAGCTGACGCTCACGCAGCTGTATGAGAGGACGAATCACGATCAGCCCGTTTCCGGCTTTGTATTTGGGTGTTAACGCTCTTAAATGACCGTTATAGATCAGATTCATAAAAAAGCTCTCTGCGGCATCATCGAGGTGGTGCCCGAGGGCTACTTTATTGCATCCGAATTTCTCCGCAGCAGAGTACAACGCACCTCGGCGCATACGGGAGAAAAAACTGCAAAACGAAGAGTTCTGACGAATTTTTTCACCCGCAATCTCATACGTATTGGTCTCGTGAATCTCATGAGGAATCCCGTGTTCGGCACAATGAGCGATTAGCGCAGAGAGATCTTCACCCATACCGTATGTCACCGTCACCGCCAGTATCTCAAATTTAAACGGGGCACGGCGTTGCTGTTCGCGCATCGCATGAACCATCGTGAGTGAATCTTTTCCGCCACTGAGACCGACGAGGATACGATCTCCCTCTTCGATCAAATTAAACGCCCCATTGGTACGACCAATCTGACGCATAATCTTTTTGCTGAGTTTAATCGCCAATACGTTTTACCATCTCTAAAATAAATTTGGCACTCACCTGTGCTGAGCTTTTGAGGAATGCATCAAAATCCATACCTGCTTCGCCATCGGCTGTATCACTGATCGCACGAAGAACGAAGAACGGAACACCGAAGTTATGACACACACACGCCACACTTGCCCCCTCCATCTCTAACGCATCCGCATTAAACGTCTTCTCAATCCACCCTTTGCGCTCTGCACTCGCAACGAACTGATCGCCCGTAGCGATGATCCCCTCGTACAAGTCAACACCCATATCGATTGCAATTTCCGATGCAAGGGAGCGAAGGTCATCATCGGTTTCAATCATCACGGAACTCTCAGGGATAAATCCGTCCGGATGACCGAATGCAGTGATATCAACATCGTGCTGACACAATGCACTCGCCATAATCAAATCACCGATTTTTAGCTCTTTGCTTATTCCGCCTGCTACACCGCTAAAAAGAAGTGCTTTTGCACTATAACGCTCCAACATAACCGAAGCCGTAATCGCTGAAAATACTTTCCCGATTTTTGAGTAGGCGATGACAAGCTCATGCCCTGCATATTCGGCTGAATAAAATATATTTCCGGCATGTTCTTCGCTCGTATAATCACCCAATGCTGCTAATATCGGTTCGATCTCTTCGCGCATAGCGCCCATAATTGCTATTTTCATTTTTTTCCTTACGTATGTTTAACTAAATATCGACCCAGCTTTTTTAGCCGAGCATCAAGTGAACACACTTTTTGTTCAGACTCAAAAAGTGACAAAGTGTATTCTGTTTTTCCCATCGGCGAAATAACACGGCTTCCACCCCAAAATCCTAATCCGTCTTCAAATCCGACACGATTGACGAAAACGACATAATTATGACTCAGCAATGCGGTAGATTTTAAAAGAGCATCCCATTGGGCTTCAATTGTGATCCCCTCATCGCTAAAATCACGTGCCGGAGAAGCGGCAAGTACATAAACGACTTCTGCATCCGAAGCCGCTATGGCTCCTATTGTCTCTGCACGCCATACGTCTTCGCATATCACCATAATCGCATTTCCATGCGGTGTTTGAAATGAAGCTATCTCATTACCGGCGGTAAAATAACGCCCCTCTTCAAACATCCCGTAGGTTGGGAGATGATTTTTATGGTGGATATGGAGTAATGACCCTTTTGAAAAATACAAAGCACTGTTATAAACGTTATTGTTATCCCATAATGCCGCACCGACAACAATATCGCACTCCAAACTCGCATGTGCCAAATCGCTCAATTCCTCAATCTTCCAAGCATCTTCGTAAAGCTTGTCTTGGAGGAGATATCCGCTCAAAGAGAGTTCAGGAAAGACAACCACATCCGCATCTTTGTTCTCCTCAATAAGCGCTAAGACATCACTCAAATTGGTGCGATTAAGCTTCGGTGCAGATTGGATTAGAGCGACTTTCATGAGAGTGCTTCGCAAACCTTGGTAAGTGATTCCATATCCGAAATACCCACTGTCTCTACATCAGGTGCATTGCGTTTGTTCAAACCCTTCAATACGGCACCGTTGCCGAATTCGATCATCATATCGATTTCTCCGGCAATTACTTCAATCGATTGTTTGTATTTTACCGGCTGAATAAGTTGAATTTTAAGAAGTTTCAACGCCTCTTCTTTAGTCGCGTATTTTTCTGTACTGACATTCGATACGATCGGAGCACTGAAGCTATCAGAAACCGTTTTTTCCATTGCTTCACCCAACGGTTCCATCGCACTAGAGAGGAGAGGACAATGGCTCGCGATTGACATATTCAGTAGTAATGCCCGTTTCGCTCCTGCTTCTTTAAATACACTCTCCATTGCCTGAAGATCTTCTTTGATTCCGGCTACGACAAGCTGTCCCGTTTGATTATAGTTCGCAGGCCAAACCTGTTTTCCCTCGCTGTTAGCTCTAATACAAAGTTCTTCAACTACCGCATCATCAAGCCCCAAAATTGCCATCATCCCCGCATTGATACTCTCACACGCACCGCTCATAAGCTTTCCGCGTTTATGCACCAATTCTACCGCATCCACATAATCAATCGCACCACTGGCACAAAGGGCACTGAATTCACCCAAAGAGTGTCCTAAAAACATCACGGCATCGCTAGGATGAGCTTCTTGAAACAATTTATACGCGATCATTGATACTAGCAAAATTGCCGGTTGAGTGTACTCGGTCTGATCGAGTTGTGTATTTTCTTCAAACAAAAGTTTTGTGAAGTCAACTCCGATACGCTCACCCGCCTTCTCGAACATTTCACGCGCTAACGCACTGTTCTCGTAAAATGATTTTCCCATACCGACACTCTGTGATCCCTGACCGGGAAAAATCATTGCAATTTTTTTTGACATTAATGCTCCTTGGTTTCTAATTCATACTCTGAATGGTCACTAATCTTTTTCCGCAGTGTATTACGGTTAAGTCCGAGCCGCTCAGATAACTGTAATTGTGATTTAAAGCGCTTAATCCCCGCTCGGATAAGGGGAACTTCATAAAGATGTAAAAAAGCTCTGTAGTCATTGTTACTGCCGAGTTTTTCTTCCAAATAGTGTTCCATGATCTCCATCAAATCATTTTCGCTGATGCTGTCAAACAGATAATGAAGATAAACCTGTCGTCGAAGTGATATAGCGTTTTCACTCAAATCAGGGACAAATCCATTAAGATCAAATGGCTCAGATTTTCCAAGTGTAAGACTCGCTTCCTTTACAAAAGCATCTATTAACACGGCAACATCTTCATTTCGCTCTGACAATGGAGGTAATGCAAGACGAATCGTAAAAATCTCATCTAATTGGTCTTGAGAATATCGCCCACCACCGGTCGCTATAACACGCGTTCGTGTTTTTTGGATGGTTTCAATAAGACGTTTAAGATTGGCAACATTATCAAGACGATGAATAATGACATCACTGTGGGACTCAAGTGCATCCAATAACTCATCAAAATGACTGGCATCAATAATGGGTGCATGAGGGAGGATATAACGGGCTAGGGTAAGTTTACCCGTCCCCCGTTCTCCGAATATAATAGCATTTACCCCTAAACCTTTAAGTAAATTAGCCGTTTTAAACGCTTCGATGGAGGCGTTTGATGCCGTTAAAAAGTTAGTGACATCCACAGCCGTGATTACCGCCGCTTCCACAACATCCGCTATCATCCACTTTGTTTTCAGCCGGAATTCCGGTCATTGCTTCTTCAGCCGATGCATCACGAACATTGCTGATGGTTACGCTAAACATCAAATCTTTCCCGGCAAGAGGATGGTTGAAATCGATAATAACGATATCGTCTTTGATCTCTTTAACCACAACTTGAACGGTTCCGCCATCTTCGCCTTGACCGTACAATGTCATACCGACATTTAAATCAATCCCTGCAAATTGTTCGCGTGGAAGTTCTTGCTGTGCTTCTTCATTGTAATCGCCATACGCATCGGAAGCTTTTACAAGAACATCCCCTTTGTCACCCATATTCATATGAGCGATCCCCGCCTCAAGACCGGGAATGATTTGCCCTTTTCCGAACATAAACGTCAATGGATGCCCACCGACATTACTATCTACGACGTTTCCACCGTCACGTACTTCATACTCGATTGATACAATTTGATTATTTTCAATTGCCATTTGATTAGCCTTCTTTTAAGATTCTGCGATTGTAGCAGATTTACCTATGGTGATGCTGAAAACAGACATTTAGCACACGTAAATTTACTTTAACTTAGAGAGTCTCTCTTCTGCCTCTTTGGCTGCTCCGCTTCCGCTGTATTTCGATATTGTTGCTTGATAAAAGGCTTTAGCTGTTGCCGTCTCTCCGGTTTTTTCCATCGAAATCCCCGAATGGAGCAAAAGAGTCGGCATAAAGAGTGATTTTTCACTGCGTGACGCAGACTCTTTATACTTTGAAACCGCTTCTTTGTAGTTTTTACGCTCAAAGTGTGTCTCACCGATCATAAACAAAGCTTCATTGACTTTATGTTTTTTTTGAACTAACTGTTCAAAATATCGTTGTGCATCCCCATATTTTTTCTGTGAAAAAAGCTTATTAGCCTCTTTTTCAAGGGCAGTATTTGACATTTTTACAGAAGAGACCGCCGTATCAGACACAGTTACTTTAAGCTGCTTAATGAGTGCCGTGAATTGTTCTTTTGTCACATAATTACTATTGATTTCGTCTACAACATGAGAAAGTTCTTCAAGAAGAACTTTAAACTGAGCAATATTTTCGGCATTAGCCGTAACTTGTTTAGTGAGCTCCTCCACATTGGAACTGCTGTTACTGTCAATAGCAAACTTTTCTTGGATTTTTTGAAGGGCTAATGTCTGTTCGTTGGATCGTTGACCCAACCCTTCAATAATTCCCTGCATACCGTCAAGCCGTTCTGTAACCGTCTCAACTTTTGCACTTTGAGCGTTATTTTTTTGAATGACCGTCTGAAGTTCTTTTTTATTTTCAAGAATCAGTTTCTCTTCATGGGTAAGTCCGTAAGGATTAGGACTATTCAGATCACCCGCACCGAAGACCGAAGGCTCCGACGCAGATGCAGCGAGTGTTAACAGAAAAGGGAGTATTACTAAGGAACGCATTTATGGAAGTTTGAAATCTACGCGACGATTTTTTGCCCAGCACTCTTGTGTTTTTTCCAAGCAAACCGGATTGCTTTCACCAAAACTTGCCATCGTGATAGCATCAGCGCTCACACCGCTGTTTACCAAAGCTGCTTTAACGGCATTAGCACGCTTAAGACCAAGAGCAAAGTTGTACTCATCGCTTCCGAATTCATCACAATTTCCTTCAAGTTTAATCGATTTGCCTTTTACCAACAACGTGTTTTTAGTCATTGATTCTTGCATATCTTCACGAATATTAAACTTGTCGTAATCAAACAAGATACTGACCAATTGACCGTCAGATCCATTAACTCCAGCAGATCCGGCAGCACCTGTCGTTGTATCATTGGCACTTGCATTTGTGATAGGGGCAATTACCGCATTGCTATCTGTCCCCGTACTGCTTGTGTTTACATTTGTCCCGATTGACGCGCCGTTTGCATTT
>DATDUY010000005.1:0-2229 GCA_035290165.1 Sulfuricurvum sp.
AAGCCCAAATGATCGATCCCTCATTGCTCGATCACTCCCGCGCCCATTTCGGTGCAACGATGACGATTATGGATGTGAACACGGAAGAGGAATTTTCCTATAGTATTTGCGGGACGTTGGAGAGTGAGCCTGAAAACGGATTGATTTCTGTCCATTCACCTCTGGCGCGCGCAATGCTGGGAAAAGAGGAGGGGGACGAATTTAGCGTCCAACTTCCCAGCGGAAAAAAGAGCTACGAGGTGAGTGCAATTACCTATATTGATATCTTTTCACTGAAAAAAAATATCCGCAGTGAAAAAGATTTCGGGTTTAAATAACACTGCTTTAAGATGGATGAATATTCCCCTTTGATATAATCGCGTTACTATTACTATTTTAAGGAATTTGCCGTGAGCACTCCCCTTCCAGATATCGAAAAAGTTCTAAAACAGCATAAATTGTCAATGGACGATTATGCCCATATCAAAAAAATTCTAGAGCGTGAGCCAAATCTCGTTGAGATCGGAATTTTTTCGGCTATGTGGAGTGAACACTGCAGTTACAAATCATCTAAAAAACATTTGAACGGTTTCCCGACTAAAGCGCCATGGGTTATCCAAGGACCGGGTGAAAATGCGGGTGTTATCGATATCGGCGGCGGATATGCGGCAGTTTTCAAAATGGAGAGCCATAACCATCCGAGTTTTATCGAACCCTACCAAGGGGCTGCAACCGGTGTCGGCGGGATCATGCGTGACGTCTTTACGATGGGTGCTCGTCCTATCGCCAACCTCAATGCGCTCCGTTTCGGAAATGTGCTGAATAAAGATGATATCAGTGCCCATCAGCGTTATTTGGTGCGCGGTGTTGTATCGGGTATCGGCGGATACGGTAACTGTATGGGGGTTCCGACCATCGGCGGTGAGACGAGTTTTGACGAATGTTACAACGGGAACATTCTTGTCAATGCGTTTACGTTGGGTCTTGCAAAAAGCGATGAGATTTTTTACGGAAAAGCAGAGGGGATCGGCAATCCGGTTATCTATGTCGGATCTAAAACAGGGCGTGACGGTCTCGGCGGGGCGGTCATGAGTTCGGACAGTTTCACCGAAGCATCCAAAGGGCTTCGTCCTACGGTACAGGTGGGTGACCCGTTTACCGAAAAACTCCTCCTTGAAGCGTGTTTAGAACTTTTCAAAACCGATTACGTTGTCGGAATTCAGGATATGGGTGCGGCAGGTCTTACGTCAAGCTCATTTGAGATGGCGGGACGCTCAGGAAGCGGGATGATTATGCATCTCGACAAGGTTCCTGCCCGTGAAGAGGGGATGATGCCATACGAGTTTATGCTCTCCGAATCGCAAGAGCGTATGCTCATTTGTGCGCGTAAAGGGACTGAGCAGGCGATCATCGATATTTTCGAAAAATGGGATCTCGATTGTGCGGTTATCGGTGAGGTAACAGCGACGGGGAACATGGAACTTTTCTGGCACGGAGAGAAATGTGCTGAGGTTCCGGTTGATCCGGTGAGTGAAGAGGCTCCGATCTTGGATCGTCCAATGAGTCGCCCTGCATACCTCGATGAGATTGCCAATGTGAAATTGAGCGATTTTGAAGCGGTAGAGAATCAGAGAGCATTCGAGAAATTGATCGCTTCGATGGAAGTGGTCGATAAACATTGGATTTATGAGCAATACGATTCAATGGTACAAACCAATACGGTCAAAAAAGGGGGCGAACTTGACGCTTCCGTTATCCGTATTAAAGAAAACGGCGTAGCATTGGCGATGAGTGCCGATTGTAACGTCCGTTACTGTTTCATCGATCCGAAAGCGGGAGCGGCAGCAGCGGTTATCGAGAGCGGTCGTAACGTTGCGATGAGCGGTGCAACCCCGAAAGCGATTACCGACTGTCTCAACTACGGTAATCCTGAAAACCCTGAAGTAATGTGGCAGTTTGGCCAAGGGTGTTTGGGGATTAAAGAGGCGTGTGTCGAGTTGAACACTCCGGTTATCGGCGGAAACGTATCGCTTTACAATGAAACGAACGGTAAATCGGTATTCCCGACTCCCTCTATCGCGATGGTTGGTGTCAATGAAGATCAAAATAAAGTGTTAATGTCGGCGTTCCAAAAAGAGGGAAATACATTGTACCTCGTCGGTGAAAGCCGTTCAGAGTTTGGTGGATCACTGTACATGAAAGAGCTTTACAACGTCGTAGCGGGGACGATCCCTGCCATCGATTACGATA
>DATDUY010000006.1:0-11380 GCA_035290165.1 Sulfuricurvum sp.
GATGACCCCCAGAGCGGTATCGACTCCCAGACAATAATCGGTACCGTTGATATCGTTATCGATCGTTGAGGGGATTCCGCAAAACGCGATACCGGTCTCGTGGTAGAATCGCTCCATCCCCCGAAAACTTCCATCTCCACCCAAAACGATAAGTTTGTCAATACCATGAGATCGGAGGTTCGCAGCGGCAATAGCACGGTAGGATGCCTCTTTAAATCGCATGGAACGGGCTGAGCCGATTTTTGTCCCCCCTCGGGTAATGATACCGGCTACATCTCGATAGTCGGCGGGCGTGATGAAATTATCGATGAGTCCCTCATAGCCGTTACGGACAAAATAGGGCTCCATCCCTTTTGCAAAAGTGTATTCCACAAAACGTTTGAGGGCAGGGTTCATCCCTGATACATCCCCTCCTGAGCAGAGGATAGCTATTTTTTGGTTCATTTTGTCTCCTTAATGAGTGTACTCAACCACAGAATACATTGGCGGTTGAGTTCAAAAGTTGATTTTTTGAGTGCTTCAACTCCTCCTTGTGCATCCATGGAGGGAGAGGGGGAGGTGGTCGTAAAGCGTTTTGTCGCGAGTGGACGCTTGGTTCGTGTATCGACGAGGCGGTAGGTAATATCGATATATCCGTCACTCGCATCTTTTGAAAAGCGGTGGTAGAAGGCATTCAAATCTGATTCGAGTACCCAATCGGATTGAACAGATGAACTAGAGGGAGAAAGTGATGAAAATAAAGCATGCTCATAGAGTGATGTGAGGAGTGCGCGTTGTATCAAAGCACTAGGGGTATCGCTCCAGCGGCTGTAGAGATAAGGGGCGGTTTCTCCGTTTTCAAGAAGATAGATAATATTTTTTGTGGAGAGTGATCCGATCGCTTTCCCTGAAGTAACAGTGAGACTTTTAGATGAGCGGGGGGTACTTTGGCTTTCGATCTTTTGGGGAGATAGGAGGGTGTACTCATTGATTGCGGGTGTTTTACCGGAGCACCCCAACAGGATAAGGGCTACGAAATAAAGGGGATAGTGTCGCATAGATTACTCTCCTGGGCCGGGTTTCGGGGTTGATTTTTTGAACAATAAATCCGAAGGGCTCTCTTTGAGCGAGCGCAATGTCATTTCCATCTCGCTCGTGAGTGAGCGGGTTTGCTCTAAGAGGGTAGAGAGTTCACCGCTTGAGGGGGCGGCAATATCACGCAGGTTATAATCCCCCCGATCTACACTTGCTTCGAGTTTTTTGATCAGGATATGGCTCTCTTTTGAGGTAGCTTCAAGGGATTCGAGGGTTGTTGCCATTTTAGTCTGAACAAGAGTATTGAAATTGCCCGAAGCGCTTTTGACGCTGATAGCAGCATCGCTCATCTCTTGGAGTGAGTTGGAGGCATTGTGTTCCAGTGCGATACTTTGTTCCAATAAGGCTTTGATCTCCCCTTGATAGCCGTCGATTTGAGCCGTTAATGAGCGTAAATGTTCCAGCGATTGCTCAACATTTTCAACATTTTTATCACTGAAAAGGCGATCGGCACGATCAAGTGTGCGGGAGAGTTTGGATGCCACATCACTGAGTGATTCATCGAGACGCGTAATTAAAGAGGGGCTGGAGGGGATGGTTGAAATGGTGCCGTTTCCGTTAGAAAGGAGTGGTGCATGTCTAGAACCTCCGGCAATTTCGATAAAAGCTAGCCCTGTGATGCCGTAAAATTTGAGCAGTGCATTGGAATCGGTTTTAATCGGGGTCTCTTTTTTGATTTTCAGAGTTAACTCAACCTCTTCGCTATTGTGAGGGTTAATTCGGATGGTTTCGACTTTTCCTACATCTACACCGTGGAATTTAACGGATGCTTCGGGGGCAAGTCCTGAGATCGATTCGGTAATGAAAACTTTATAGCGGCGGTATTGCTGCTCATCTTGATTATATTTGCCCAGCCAAAAAGCAAAGGCGACGAGGGCGACGGTAAAGAGGACAATGAAGACACCCATTGCGGTATAGTTAACACGTGATTCCATACGATCCCTTTTGAAAAAAATAATCGACAATCGGATGATCGACCGCGAGAACCTCTTCGAGGCTCCCCTCCGCAATCGCTTTTTTCTCCCCCAATAATGTAAATCGGTCCACAATATGATGAATTGTATCCAAATCATGGGTCACCATAATGATAGTAAGACCTAAAAGATCACGTAATTGTTCAATTAGTATATCAAATTGACGGGAACTCAGGGGATCAAGACCCGAAGTGGGTTCATCCAAGAAAAGGAGTTTCGGATCAAGAGCGAGAGCACGGGCGAGAGCCGCCCGTTTAACCATCCCGCCGCTGAGCTGCGAGGGGTAGAGATGTTTGGCATGGGGGGGAAGTCCCACAAGGTTGATTTTAAGTTGGATTAATTCATCAACGAGTTTGGGAGAGAGATCGGTGTATTCGTTGTAAAGCAGAGCAATATTCTCCCCGACGGTGAGAGAGGAGTAGAGGGCACCCGATTGAAACAACACTCCCCATGAACGGCGTAACCCAGCTGCTTCGAGCGGTGTGAGGGAAGAGAGATCGTGCCCCAGCACATGGATGGTGCCGCTTTGAGGACGTTCTAGGAGGATCATTTCCCGCATTAGAGTTGATTTACCCGATCCGCTTCCCCCCAACAGGGCATAGATCTCATTTTGACGTACGGTGCAGCTGACATGATCATGGATCAGGTTGTCTCCGAATACAGTCACGACATCACGAACTTCGATGATAGAGTGTTTCACAGTTTCAGCTCCGTCAGTAAAACGGAAAAGATTGCATCGCAGGCGATAACGAGGAAGATGGCATTTACGACACTTTTGGTCGTGTAGCGTCCGATGCTCTCTGTATTCATTGAAACTTGAAATCCTCGGTAGGTACTCACAAAAGCGATCAAAAAGGCGAAAAACGGCCCTTTGATTATACCGATGAGGTAGTGCTTGAGTGTCAGTGCCCCTTGCAATCGATTGATAAATTCAGCGAAACTTAGATTTGAGTGTACCTGTGCGATCACCATTCCTCCGAAAATCCCCACCATGTCGGCGAAAAAAATCAACAGAGGCATTATAATCATTAATGCCAGAACCCTTGGCCAGACTAGAAAGATAAAAGGGTCAAACCCCATCGTTTTCATCGCATCGATCTCTTGCGTCATTTTCATGGCACCTATTTGGGCGGTAAATGCTGAACCGCTCCGTCCGGCGACAACGATAGCGGTGATTAAAGGGGCAAGTTCACGGGTAAGTGAGATGCCGATCATATCGACGATAAAAATATCGGCACCGAATTTTTGAAGCTGGACGACACTCTGATAGGCCACGACAACACCGATTAAAAATGAACTGATGGCGATAATAGGGAGAGCGCGTGCCCCTGTCTCCACTATATGAGCCCCGATTGAGCGATAACGGATGAGACTCGGATGTTTAAGGGTATAAAACAGCAAAACAAATGCTTCGCCTAAAAAGGATAAAAAATTTACGATTCCTAAAAAAGTTCGATGGGTCTCTCTTCCCAGCTGATAGAGCCACGAAAGAGAGGAGGGGAGGGGAGCCTCTTGAGGCGGTTTTGAATAGAGAAGACGGAAAAGGCGGGAATGTTCCTCTCCTTCACCGATCGTTTCACAGATGTACCCTTGTTGAGTGAATGTACGGCACATGAGCTGCCACAATGCAACTCCCGATGAATCTATGGCGGATATACCGCTCAGATCCCAGAGAATGTTTGAACGCGGGTTAAGTGTTTCAAGTTGATCGCTCACAGATAAGAGGTGTTCAATCGTCCACGCACCGCTGCACTGAATACGGGTACGAGAGGCTTCTTCTGTTATGATAAGAGATGCGGGAGTTACACTTTGCATTCTCTATTATAACGCATTCTATAAAATCTTAATCCACGTTTTTAGTGATTTTTTTACAATTTTTTTAATGGTGCAGCACCGTTTCTCTCTAGGTGGCATAGTGTTTGCTTTTTAGGGTAACTACAAACATTTTTTTAAGGATTTTAGTCATGGTAAAACATTTATGCGCATTTCTCTTGGGGCTTTCGGTTACTCTCTTCGCTCAGATCGATAAAAATGAACTTAATAAACTCGAAGTGGAAGCGTTGCTAGTTAAAGATATGACCTCTAAACAGATCCTTTATTCGAAAGAACCGTTTAAAGAGGTTCAGCCGGCCAGTTTGACGAAAGTGATGACAGTGATGTTGGCAATTGAGCGAGGTAAATTGGGGGAGCCGATTACCATCACTCGTGAGATGACGAAGGTTGAACCGACGATTGCGGGGTATCGTCGAGGTGATGTGATCGTTTTGGAAGATTTGATCAAAGCGACAATGATCAAGTCCGACAACGATGCGGCCAAAGCAATTGCGATCACGGTTGGGGGGAGTGAAGAGCATTTTGTCGAGATGATGAACGCCAAAGCCAGAGCGATCGGGATGAACGCCACACACTTCACTAACCCGTGCGGGTACGATACCAAAGGTCACTACTCGACCCCTAAAGATCTTCTGAAAATGGCGGAATATGCGATAAAAAATCGCAAGTTTAATGAAATCAGCAAAATGAACGAACACCGCTACCGTGCTCTCAATAAAAATCGCGAATTTTACGCCTACACCCATAACCGTCTTTTGAACCGTTACCAGTACGCTGTCGGGATCAAGACGGGCTACACCGCCAAAGCGGGACCGTGTTTGATCGCACGGGCAAAAAAAGACGGTAAAGATTGTGTGATTGTGATGATGAATGCCAAGGGTGATCGCTGGAAGACGGCGAAGAATATCTTTGAGCAGGTATTAGAGAGTTAAATGCTTTTCTAAAAATTCTTTGTAAATTTTCGTTTTTTCTTCACGCGTCATCGCGGCATGAGCCGGTGAAGTGGAGGGGAGCAACACTTTCTCTACTCTCAAATCTTTAAAATACTTCAAAAACAAATCATGGCTTTTTTTCCCCGTAAAGGCGAGGACTTGGATATTTTGATAGTCATTTAACAACGTTTCAAAATCATTCGGGATACAGTTTTTCAGATTCGTATCGCTCGAATTGCTCCGCTCGCATGAGCCGATAACGTCCCATAATCCGATCCTTTTTTCGAGACAAAATAGTTTTTTTGCCTCATTACTCTCCAAATGCACATCAAAAATTTCTTCGAGTATCGGCCAAAATGCGTTGCGCGGATGGGCATAGTAAAAGGCGTGTTCGAATGAGGCGATACTGGGGAAACTGCCGAGGAACAGGATTTGGGTATTGTGGTCGAGGAGTGGAGGGAAAGGGTGAGCATAGGGTTTCATAGAAGAATTTTATCTCAATTTACCTTCCCCTAAACCACTATTTGCTACAATTCCACCATTAATTTATGGGCATACGACCCAATCAAAGGAACTGCATGAAGCGTGCATTGCTCAGTGTCAGCGATAAAAGCAACATCGTTGAATTTGCCAAATCTCTTATCGGTTTGGAGTATCAAATCATCTCTACGGGCGGAACGTACAAAATGCTCACCGATGCGGGTGTAAGTGCGATCGAGATCGATGAGGTGACCAAATTCCCTGAGTGTTTCGAAGGGCGTGTTAAAACCCTAAACCCGTACATCCACGGCGGTATTTTACACCGACGTGACAAACAATCCCACCTCGATCAAGCGGTAGAACTCGGCGTTGAAGCGATTGATTTGGTATGTGTAAACCTCTATCCGTTTAAAGCGACGATTGAGAAAACCGACGATTTCGAAGAGATCATCGAAAACATCGACATCGGCGGTCCTGCAATGGTACGCTCTGCGGCGAAAAACTTTGACAGTGTTATTATCCTTACCGATCCATCGGATTATTCCCTCGTTCTTAACGCGATTGCAAAGGGTGAAAACACGGTTGAATTCCGCCGTAATCTGATGATCAAAGCGTATGAGCACACTGCGGCGTATGATTCTATGATCGCCAACTACATGAACAAACGCTTCAACAACGGGATGGGGTCTAAACAGTTCATTGTCGGAAACAAAGTGATGGATACCCGTTACGGCGAAAACCCGCACCAAAAGGGCGGTTTGTATGAGTTTGATACGTTCTTCAGCAAAAACTTCAAAACCCTCAAAGGGGAAGCGAGTTTCAATAACCTCACCGATATCAGCGGTGCGGTGAAAATCGCGGCGGCATTCGGGGATGAGAATGCGATCTGTATCGTCAAACACGGTAATCCATGCGGTTTTGCGATTCGTGAAAACCTCCTTGATGCCTATACCGAAGCGCTCAAATGCGATCCGATCTCCGCGTTCGGCGGTGTCGTTGCGGTAAACGGTGTCGTGACCAAAGAGCTTGCTGAAAAGATGAACGAGATGTTTCTCGAAGTGATTATCGCAGGGTCTATCGACGATGAAGCACGCGCCGTGTTCGAGCCGAAAAAACGTCTCAAACTTTTCGAGTACGGCAGTGATCGTATCTCTCTCAGCAACGACGCAATCGATTTCAAACACATCGACGGCGGATTCGTATTCCAAGACGCTGACCGTGTAACTCACGAGGAAGTCGCTAATGCAAAACTTGTCACCAAGCATGTTGCGAGTGATGCCGCAATGAAAGATGCGGAGATTGCCTACAAAGTAGCATCTCTCACTAAGTCAAACTGTGTCGTCTACGTCAAAGACGCGGCAATGGTAGCCGTTGGTATGGGGATGACCTCACGTGTCGATGCGGCGCGCTGTGCATTGCGTAAAGCCGAAGAGATGGGGCTGGATGTAAGCGGTTCGGCGTTAGCCTCTGAAGCGTTCTTCCCATTCCGTGACTCTATCGACGCGGCGGCGGGTGCGGGGGTTAAAACGGTTATCCAACCGGGCGGATCGGTACGTGATGAGGAAGTGATCGCGGCGGCGGATGAGCATGGGATGTCGCTTTATTTTACGGGTGTTCGTCACTTTTTACACTAAGAATAGTTGCGTCATATCGGCGCAATTCTAAATCCCCCCTTTTCCCCTGCCTTACGAACTCCTCTTTTTAACCTTGATTGACTTTGACTCAACTATTCTGTTATAATTTTTGATAAATAATTAACTATGATTTGAACAGGATACTACTATGTCTAAAAGTTTATACACTACTCTCGAAGTTGCTCCCGGTGCCAGCGAAGCCGAGATTAAAAAAGCGTACCGAAAACTCGCCCGTCAGTATCACCCCGATGTGAATAAAGACCCTAAAGCGGAAGAGAAATTCAAAGAGATCAATGCGGCGTATGAAGTTCTCAGTGACAAAGAGAAACGCTCAAAATACGATCAATACGGGGATTCGATGTTCGGCGGTCAAAACTTCCATGATTTCGCACGAGGGCAGGGGGGAAATGTCGATTTGGACGATATCCTCCGTAACATCTTCGGTCAAGGCGGCGGTGGTTTCGGTGGAGGCGGTTTCGGCGGGTTTGGCGGCGGAGGATTCGGCGGAGGCGGTTTTGGAGGTGGGATGAACCTCGATATCGATGCCAATGTAACCGTTCCGTTTGTGGTAGCGGTACTCGGCGGGAAACACTCCATCAGCCTCTCCGGTGAGAGCTTCGACATCAAAATCCCTGCCGGTATTAAAAGCGGTGAAAAACTCCGTGTTCGAGGCAAAGGGAAACGTGCCGGAAATCAAGCGGGTGATTTGTATTTACGAATCGATGTGGCCGCTAACCCTGAATATGAGCGTGAGGGAGACAACCTCGTCAAAACGTTTAATGTTCCTCTCTATGCCGCACTTTTCGGCGGTAAAGTCGCTATCCAGACATTGGAAAAAGAGGTGACGCTAAAGGTGCCTGAAAATACCAAAAACGGTCAGCGTTTCCGTCTCAAAGAGATGGGGGCATTGAACAGAGCGACAAACGTTCGCGGTGATTTGTATTTGAAAGCAAACATCGTACTGCCTGCCGTTGATAAAATCGATTCGGATTTAGTTGAACAAATGAAAAAATCATTGCCGCAGGAGTAGGGTATGCACCATTTTGACGAACCGGTTTATATGATCAGTATTGTTGCCAAGATTTTGGATATTCATCCTCAGACCCTTCGTCAATATGAACGGGAAAATTTGATCGCCCCTTCGCGTTCTGACGGGCGTATTCGCCTCTACTCACAGCGCGATATCGAAAAGATCAAAACAATCCTTCGTCTGACGCGCGAGCTTGGGGTAAATCTTGCCGGTGTCGATGTCGTCATGCGTCTCAAAGACAAAATGGAGATGATGGAAAATGAGCTATCTGAACTTCGTGCAGAGGTGTCACGAATGCGTAGCAGCTCCAATGTTCCCCCTGAAAAATCGTTGGTGACCAAGCGCAGTATTTATGAAATGGTCATTTTCGAAGACGATCTCCTAAAGTAAGCGCTTGAGTACCCATCCGATCATCCATGAGAGCTGGAGCGAGGCACTGAAAGCAGAATTTGCCCACCCCTATATGGAAGAGCTCAAAGCATTTTTAGTCGAAGAGAAAAAAAACTATACTATTTTTCCGCAGGGAAGCCATATCTTCAATGCTTTCAATTCCACCCCTTTTGAGAATGTCAAAGTCGTGATTTTAGGACAAGACCCTTACCACGGAGCAGGTCAGGCACATGGGCTGTCGTTTTCGGTGCAACACGGTATTGCGTTTCCTCCGTCTTTGCAAAACATCTTTAAAGAGTTGGTAAGCGATATCGGATGCCCCTATCCCAAAAGCGGTGATTTGAGCCATTGGGCTCGTGAGGGAGTATTGCTTCTCAACACCCTCCTAACCGTTCGTTCCGGTGAGCCGTTTTCCCATAAAGAGCAGGGCTGGGAGCGGTTTAGTGATCAGGTGATTCGAACCTTGAACGCACAGCGCGAACATATCGTTTTTATCCTCTGGGGGGCTCCGGCGGGAAAAAAGGCTTCATTGATTGATGGAACAAAACATCTGATTCTCAAAGCACCGCATCCTTCACCCCTTTCATCGTATCGTGGCTTTTTTGGTTCGAAGCCTTTTAGCCAGACGAATGAATATCTTAGAACACAGGGGATTGAGCCGATCCAGTGGTGCCTTTAAGCTTTTTTAGCGCTTTGCTCTGTTTAACTATAAGTTCTTTTAGGGAGGGAGAGGGATGGTTTTGATAGAGTTTTTCGAGCCACTCGACTTGATTAAGTGCATCTTGAACGGCTCCGAGGCTATTTTGCAATTGTTTGCAGTGTTGAATGATTTTTTGACTTTTATGAATGTCGGAGATCTCTAAGAATTCAAAACCGTACCGCGCATCTTTGAACTCGATTCGTAAACGGTGAAGTGTCTTCGGTTTGACATTCTCATTTAATGTTTGATGGGTATGTAAACAATGTTGATAGTGGGTTAAAACTCGCTCGATCAGGATTTCCGGAATAAGATTAGGGTTACTCTGAGCAATCAGGTCATAGTATTGATCCAATAATGTGGAGACATGTTTCGTAAACTCATGCGTCATGAGGGTTTTAGTTGTATCTTTACGTATTTTCGAGAGTTGTTTGAAAAGTTTCGGGTACTCTGAAGAATCGAGTGAACCCAAGAGCACATCCAGTTCACGAATCGGATTGGTTGCTTTAATGACTGCCTTTAACGGTGCCGGAAACACTGTCGTATCTTCTAAAAAGAGTTTGACGAGTGAACGGGTTTGGCGCAGGGCGATACGAAACTCGTGAAGATGTTCTATTTTTTTATTTTCCGCAAATGTGTGAAACATCCGCCGTGCATGATAAAGTTGATAGAGTAGATACCGAGTTAATTTGCTTGCTTTCATACGGTTATTATAACTATTTTATATTACAACCGAAAGAGAGCATAAATCGGGAGGTGATCGGAGTACCCCTCGCCCAAATGCTGCTTTGGATGTTTGCGGCTTTGCTGCCAGCGGTACACTTTTCCTTTGTAAAAGAGATAATCGGGGTCATAGCGGTTGAAGCTCCCCCTTACATACTCTATCCCTGCACCATCAGCCAAAGAGGGAGAGATGATTATATTGTCCAGTGCCTCGCTGTGCCCCCGGTATTGGTGACTCCACCGTTTTGCTTCATCCAGTTCATACCAGAGATTGTACTGGCAGCCGTTATTGTTTTTAAGCGATGCGTAGGTGATGGGATTCCCCTCATCGTCGATGGTACGGAGGATATGGTTGATTCCCGTAATACCTTCGGTATCGTTATGATGGCGGCTTTTGATAAAGGTTTTATACTCTTCATAGTGGGAGTTAAAATCCCCTAACAGTACAAACGGCTCATCCTCTGAGAGCTTGTCTAGGCGGTATGCGAGCTGTTTGGCACTGAGAACCCGCTTGCTCTCCGCACCGCTTTTGGATTTCCAATGGTTGACGAATACCCGTAAAGGGTTGCCGTTGATATCGATTTTGGCTTCTAAAATATCACGATATCTGCCATTGTGGCTTACGGTGTGTTTGAGGGCACTTTGGATCGGATAGCGGCTCAGAAGGGCGACATTAACGCTCGATTTTTTGTTTCGGGCAAAGACGTGATAGCGGTAATAGAGACCTTGACGGTTGAGCTGTGCTTTGAGGTCTTTGAGGGCGATCTCCGATTCGATCTCCTGCAACCCGATAATATCGGCACCGATCCCGTGTATTACTTTTGCCGTATTGCGTAGTTTGATCTGATAGATATCGTGTGTCCATCCCGCATCGCCATTGGGGATATACTCTTCATATTCGTTACCGTCATTATTCATATCGAATAGATTTTCGACGTTATAGCTTGCTATTTTCACTTCGACCCCTCCCACTAATGAGATCATTAACACCAAAAGCCAAACGAGACGCATTACTCAATCCCGCTCAGTCGGAGAAGATTTTTAGAGTCGCACTCCCGCCCCATCATCTCCACAAAGAGTTCCTGCATACTCTGAGATCCACCCTTGGCTAAGATGATCTCTTTATACGCTTTAGCGAGGTCGCTTCCGAAAACACCCTCATCCACGATGGCGTAATAGGCATCGGCACTGAGCACTTCCGCCCATTTGTAACTGTAATACCCCGCACTGTATCCGCCGCTGAAGATATGGCTGAATCCGTTTTGGAATTTGTTATAAGAGGGAGGTTTGATAAGGGCTGTTTCCTCGCGAATGGAATCGAGGAGGTTTTGAATCTCTTCTCCCTGATAGAGTTTTGAGTGAAGAGAGAAATCAAAGAGGGAAAATTCGATTTGTCGAAGCATAAACATCCCGCTCTGGAAATTTTTGGCACGGATCAGTTTGGCGATCATCTCGTCGCTGAGAACTTCACCGCTTTGGAAATGTTTAGCGAAGAGTTTCAGTACTTTCGGCTCATAGGCGAAATTTTCCAAAAACTGAGAGGGAAATTCGACCGCATCCCACTCGACTCCGTTGACTCCGCTCACTCCGTGCTCTTTGACGCGGCTTAAGAG
>DATDUY010000007.1:0-4875 GCA_035290165.1 Sulfuricurvum sp.
TTGGATTCATCGTGCATATAGACAAAAGCTATTCTAGGAGATAAAGCATTCCTACCGTCACTGTAGGTATCATAGCGTGCTCCGAGGGTGAGTGTACTTTGGTCATTTAGCAGTATTTCATCCTGCAGGTACAAAGCTCTATTGATTCTTTTAGGATCATTTACCGTTAATAAATTGGTTGATATACCTGGGTTATAGTTGTTACCGCTCCACGTTTGTAAAACATCATCTTGATCAACAGAGAGAAAACCGGCATAGACTCCGCCCAGCAACCGGTTGGATCCAACCGTTGTTTCTACAATTCCTTCAACATATTTTGTACTTTCAACGTAATCAATTTTTCGTACACCGTCTAGGTGATTTGGATTATTCCCCAATACGGATGACGGTTTGAATACAACTTCGGCCCGATTGGTGTATTGATTGATACCGGCTTTTGCGGTGAGTACAACATTGGAAACATTATACTTTCCTTGCACACCTATCATGGTGTAGGTATTGGATTGAACAGGCTCATCATTATCTTGGGGCAGATAGTTTGAGGGGTCCCATTGCAAACGTGCATAGTCATTCTTGGCTTCCAGTCTGTATGTCCAGAAATCAAAATTTTTATAGGATATATCAGCCATAAAAAGATTGTTTCTGCTTGCATTGGGAAGATTGCCATCCCTTGCCGGAGATTGGGTGGTTATCGGCAAATCCCAGCCGTCACTTTTATCCGCTGAGACAATTGTGGTTACTTCTAAATCATTTTTTTCAAAAGTACCGTAGGCGCCTACCCCTTTACCGAACTTATTGCTTTCCATCTGTGATAGAGTCGTAAATAGAGTACCTGACTCTTTTTTTGTAATAATATTAACAACGCCATAAATGGCATTACCGCCATAAATCGCTGATCCGGGCCCTCTGATGATCTCGATTCGATCAACCGCATCTGTCGGGATCGGAAAAACGATTTGCCCGACACCCAGTTTCGGAATTCCCCATATTTCGGAACTTATCGGCTTGTCATTGATCATCCACTTGATTTTATTCCCTTGCGCTCCATAGATTGATCCCGCTCCTCGGAGGGAGAGCGTTGATGAATCAAATCCGACAATCATGTCAAACGCGTTTTGTTCCGCAAGATTGGTTATTCCCAGCGACTTTAATTTTTCACCGCTGATGACCGTTACAGTTCCGGGGACATAATCGGCATTTAACTTCGTCTTTGTCGCAATATAGGTTGCTTCTTCTAAAACTTTATCAAGATCATTACTATTTTCGGCTAAGAGGGGTGATTGTGTTAGTAGCAGCGAGATACATAAAACTGAAAAATGGTTCAATTTGACTCCGTCTTAAAAATGTTTCAATATGAGTGGAAAGGGATTAGATTGAATATAATTTATAATAATAACATAAAAGATCTTGCTAATTTCGGTACAATTTGTCTATTTTGTAGACAAGAGTAGCGATGAAATTTTACAGTGTGTTGATAACTCTTCTTTTCTTCTCCAGTACGATTGATGCTGATGATGATTTTAGATCGCTGTTAAATGAAGTGACAGGCATCGCCACCAAAACCAAGCTTAATATTGATTACCAGCCCTCAGTCGTTTCCGTGTTACATGCCGATAAACTTAAAAAAATCGGTATCCGCAATCTGCATGAAGCGATTGGTTTGCTTCCGGGGATCGAAACCTCGATTCTCCATACGGGATGGAAGAAGGTAATTATTCGCGGAGCTCACAATCCCGATACGTTTGTTTTCGACAAGTATAAACTTTATATCGACGGAGTAGATGTAGGGAGCGATCTTTACAGCACCAGTTATTTCTATCTCGATTTTCCTGTTGAGTTGATTGACCGTATCGAAGTGCTCCGTGGATCGGCTTCGACGATTTACGGTCCGGGAGCGTTCAGCGGAGCAATCAACGTCATAACGAAAAGTTCGCAGACAGGGACAAGTGATGTGCTTTTTGGTGCAGTTGGGAGCTATGACTATACCAAAGCCGGATTTGGAAAGCATCTTAATGTCGGTGAATGGAATATCGGAATCGACAGCTATCATCAGCATAGTAATAAAAAATTAAATGCCGGAAGTTCCTTTGTCTCTTCTAATGAAACAGCATATTCACGTACAGACTACAACAGTCTGGAGAGTTTTGAAGATTACGCCATCGGTGTTACGGCAAAAAATTCGGACTTTACTTTGATTGCACGGTACAAATCCGAAGTAGCGGACAATTTTTACGGATTGAATGAAACACTTGAACCGGTTACAGGCGGTTATCAGCACAATCAAAGCGGTATCGTCGAATTGCAAAATAGGCACAACATCAATAATGATTTTACTTTGGAGACGAAAGTCGGAGTGAACTATTACGCCTATACATTTGACTCAACGGTGTATCAAAATTATGGCGGAAGCGGTATGATTTTTCGAATGAACCCGACCTATCGCCAATTAAACTCCTATCTCGATATGAATCTTCAGGGGGAAAATATAGAGGATCATGAGTGGATGATCGGGGTCGGTGCGCAAAAGATCAATACGATCAAAAATGTATTTGGCACGACACTTCGAACGCAGGGGGATGGTGGTCCTGTGGTACTTGGAACGATGGAATATTTGGATGGGCAATACGGCTTATTAAATGGAGACAACGATCAATGGATTAAATCTGCCTACGCTCAAGATATCTATTCGATCAACGACGATTGGGACCTCTCTGCCAATGTTCGGTTAGATAATTACGCGTTGTTTGAAACAATGTTCAGTTACCGTTTGGGTTCCGTCTATCGACTCGATGAGGGTAATATCTTCAAAGCGGTTTATGGACGTTCTTACAGAGCTCCATCATATATCGAAGCATTTCAATCGGTGCAAGATGGGATGAAAGATGGAAATCCGAACCTGACTTCGGAATTGATAGATACCTATGAATTGGCTTATACCCATAAAAATGAGAATACGATTGTACGAGGGAACCTGTTTTACTCGGTTATGCAAGATGTTATTGACAGAGTTGATCATGAACCCCCTTCTTTTGTCGGCGATTATGCCAACCATAAACAGCGTAATGCAAAAGGAGTAGAGCTGGAATTTACCCGCCGTTTCGGAAACGGCTCTGAAGTGATGGCAAATCTGTCGTATGTGAGAACAGAATATTTTTCTCCTGATTACACTACTCCGGTGCTCTTTCAAAGTCCTGAAATTTCTGAAGTGTTGAGTAAAGGGTACTTCCTCTATCCGTGGAGCGAGGCGTTGAGTTTTAATACGGCGTGGTATTACAGTGGCCCGAAAAAAGGGTTTGATCGTGGTAATAATGACACTCAAACGTATGGTTCTACTATGGTGATTGATGAAACTATCGCTTATGATATTGATGAATCTTCAGTGGTGACTCTGAGTGCAAAAAATCTCTTTAATGAACCGGTGATTTACCCGTCGTATCAAGGGAAAAATGAGGGGTTGCGACGAGAAGGGCGCAATTGGCTGATAACATACGAGAAAAAGTTTTAAAATCGAGTATTTGAGCTTATTTTTGAAAGTTTGCATTTTAGGGAGTTTTGAATGTGGTAATCTCTCAACCACCTAAGCCCTATTTTGTGATGTTTTAACGGTGTAGATAAAAATAGGTACATTAAAAGGTACATTAGTGTAAAAGTGACTCAATATTTTTGCGGAATGAGCTGGCAAAGAGAACAATACTCTTACTTACATTTACCCCAACCCATTGAGTGTTATTATAACATACCGTAACCTCATCCTTAATCTACAAAACCCTCACCTTAAACTCACCGTTTACCCTTGACTAAACATTGACTATTATATGTGTGAATTATTTTACCCGAAACCCTTATTAATGCCGTCATTATGGGGTTTTGTGCTTCCCATAACTCGTGAATTTTCTATCGGACTTTTTATATGCCCATTAACGTGTTCATTTGGCTATTCACTATCTCTGATACTCTCCTCATGTACGGGCTTTACTCATTCGCTTTGTGTTCATAATATCGCCTATATTTTACTGTTCCCTTTTAGTGTTTCCTTTTGCTTGCAAAGTACGGTAACAAGGGGGTTTAAGTGTGTCCTTTTTGGAATGTATTATGCTTAAAATTTTTACTTACTGTTACAGAATAAATAAAGGATATAAATGTCATACCAATATCAAGCTAAAATCAAGGGTGTGTATTATTTTGATATGACTGGAAAACAATTGAAAATTTTTGCAGTCGCCTATAAAAATGGACAACTTTGTTATCTAATACAAGACTATAACGATTCGGCAAATCAAAAATGTGAATGTGATTCAAACAATATAAATGAGATAAAATGGTCTCTAACTAATTTACAAGATATGCTAAAGATACTTGAAGAAGCCGAAAAAAAAGTAATCAATCTTCCTTTAGAGAAAAAAAATTTAGCGGACGCGAAAGAGAAAGAGAGAGAAGAAAATCCACAAAATAAAGAAACTCCAGTTTTTTATTAAAAGTGGGAAATAAGCAAAAGTGGGAAATTAGACTTTGCTAAAGAGATACTATAAATCCGCCATCTTCACCACCTCTTATAAAACCCTATTCTTTGGGCTTTGTTTAAAAAGTGGGAAAATAGACTTTGCTAAATGGTAGCCCCGTTCTCGCTACCCCCTAAAGAGTAAGGGAATAATGAGGGAAAATCACACGCGGGTCTAATCCATAAAATAACGATCATCATCGCCATTACAAGAGGGAGCAAAGTAAATATTGTCCGTCTGTCTACTTTCAAATAGTCGGCTAACTTTGTTTTGTTTATCTCACCGTTAGGTTTTGTGAAGTCTCCTTTGTCTATTGCCTCTTTGATCTGAATAACTCGATCTTGTTTTTCGGCTTGGAGCTGTTCGGCTCTTTGCT
>DATDUY010000008.1:0-2044 GCA_035290165.1 Sulfuricurvum sp.
GTACAACACCGTCAAGTACGGGGACGAAATCGCACACTTCAAGGGCATCTTCGTGAATGATCCCCCCTTGCTTTGTATAGCGGGTAATGATCTGTTCTCGCCCTTTCTCTACGGGAGCCAACAATATCCCCCCCTCGCGAAGCTGATCGAAGAGTTTTTGAGGAATGACGCGTGCCGATGCGGAGAATAAAATCCGATCAAACGGGGCATATTGTTCCCAGCCGTTTTGACCATCATCGGTGCGGGTGTGGATGTTTCCCAGATGGAGATGACGAAAACGCTCCTTTGCCTCTAGCAGAAGCGATTCGATCCGCTCAATCGTAAAGACACGACGGAAAATTTTAGAGAGGACAGCCGCCTGATAGCCGCTACCGCAACCGATCTCCAGTACGCTGTCACACCCCTCAGGGCTTAGATATTGGGTCATTTTTGCCACAGTAAGCGGAGAAGAGATGTATTGCTGTGCCCCGATTGGGAGTGCATCGAGCCGATAGGCGTTATGGCGCATCGCAAGGGGGACAAACGCTTCGCGATTGGTATGGATGATCGCGTTTTTAACGATAGGACGGAGAGGAAATTTTTTGGCAATTTCATCCGCCATGCGGGTGGTTTTAATAATGGTGATTTTATCGATGCTCATTCTATTCCTACATTGAGGTATCGGCGCATAGAGAGGACGGTACGCTCTTCATAGTGTGACGATATACTTTCTTCGCCGTTGCTGCGGATCTCGCCGCCGAAAGGGGTGATAATGCCGCTCATTGCAGTGGTATCGACATTCGCCGCATCAGAAGCAATGACATAGCATTGGTTCATTATCGCAAGCGCGGTGGTGAGTGTGACAAAGTGGTCGCTTCGCAGTTTCCCCCACTGTGCCGGAACGGCGATAATGTCACACCCCTCCAGCTGTTGCCACAGGGCTTTAAATCGCAGTTCAAAGCAGATCAGAATACCGATTTTTATCCCCTCGAAGATAAAGGGGATGATCTCTTTTTCGTTGCCCGCACTAAAATAGAGATGTTCGTTTCCGAGGGTAAAAAGTTTTGCTTTGGGTTGGCGGTGGAGGATGGTGCCGTTATGCAGCGCATAGGCGATGTTATAAAAGAGATTATTCTCTTTGGTAATCGCCGTGAAGATCAAAAGTCGATTGCCGATGCGGCGGGAAAGTTCTTCAAGAGCCGTTACGGTAAATGCCGCCGCTTCTTCAAAGCGTTCATAGGCAAAACCGCTCAAGCACACTTCGGGGGCAACGATGATAGCATCTTCGGGGGCTGTGTCGATCAGAGCAAGGAGATGATCAAGATTTTTTGAAAAATCGGAATCGGTCTCAATGCACAACGAGACGATGGGACGGGTCTTAGAAGTCGTCAAAACTGAGGCTTCCTTTGGAATAATTGGTGACGGTTCCCTCGAAGAAGTTGGTTTTTTGGTCGTTGAATTTACTGAAATCATCGACCCACTTGATCGGATTGGCGACATTGTAGAGAGGTTTCATCCCTACAGCTGTGAGACGGTTATCGGCAAGATGTTGGATATATTGTTCCACGATTTCGTTGGTAAGTCCCAAAATCTGCCCTTGGGTGATGTATTGACCCCATGCCACTTCGAGTTCTACCGCTTTGCGGAACATATCGTACACCTCTTCGAGGAGTTCTTCGGTAAAGAGGTCTGCTCTTTCGCGGCGAAGGGTATTGATGATATTTTGGAACAACACGAGGGGAGTCACTTCGTCACGCTGAATAAAGCGGATCATCTGCGCTGAACCTAACATTTTACCTGAGCGGGCAAGGGTGTAGATGTAGGTAAATCCGCTGTAAAAGTAGATCCCCTCTAAAATCTGATTCGCAAAACACGCTTTGACAAAGGCGCTCTCGCTAGGATCGTTTGCAAGTTCAGTATAGCGTGCCGCAATGGAGTCATTTTTGGTTTTGAGCATCATGTCACGGCGCCAAAGATCGTAAATCTCTTCGCTGTTTTGGCTGATCGAGTCAACCATAACAGCATAGCTTTGAGAATGGAGCGCCTCTTCGAAACTTTGACGTAC
>DATDUY010000009.1:0-7788 GCA_035290165.1 Sulfuricurvum sp.
CGGAAATAACAAGACAATTCGTATGATTAAGTAAAACCTAAAAGGAAAAGCGTAGCATATTTTTTTCCGTTCAATCGCATGGGTGATCCGCGCTATCCCCTTCTCGGTGCTCATGAGAAAAGGCATTTTAAAGCGATTCTTTTGTGTCATCTCCGATTCGATAAATCCGGGCATGATCGTCATGACATTAATACCGTACGGTTTTAACTGATAATGCAACCCCTCCGCATAGGCATTAAGTGCCCGCTTCGAACTGCTGTAGGCGATGGAGGTCGGCATCGTAAAGAGCGAGGCGAGAGAGGAGATAAAAACGATCTCACCCGATTTTTGTGTCATTAGTTTAGGAATAATAGGTTCCAAAAGGGCATGAACACTCAAAAAATTGGTTTTAAAAACTCTCTCAAAATCTTCAAACGGCGTTACTCCCCCTCCGTGACCGACCGATACTCCGGCATTAAGAATAATTCGATCAATCGGTTGTTCACTTAAATGCTCTCCGATCTCTCTCATTCGCTCAAAATCGTTAACATCAGCTATGATCATTTCTACCTCTGCACCCCTCTCACAGCATCGCTGCGCAACATCCCTCAATCGATCTTCTCTGCGGGCAATCAATACGAGGTGATTTTTATCGGATGCATAATGAAGTGCTAACGATTCACCTAAACCGCTGCTTGCACCTGTGATTACAATCCTCATCCTTTTTCTCCTGCAAGCAAATAGTCGATATAATTATACCCATGAATGAAACACTAAAAATCGGGGAAATTAATATCCTCACAATTGATCGCGATACCGTGCCGGGGCTTTTCCTCCGTGCACTGGATGAGAGCGATATATTACTGCCGAATCAATACGTCACTAATACGATGCACATCGGCGATACGATCGATGTATTCGTCTATACCGATAGCGAAGATCGTCCCGTTGCCACGACGGTAATGCCCAAAGCGATGGTAAATGAAATCGCGTTTGTTGAAGTGGTCGATACGAGCAGTATCGGTGCGTTCGTAGACTGGGGCTTGCCAAAAGATTTGTTTGTCCCACGTGCGCTTCAAAAACGCCCGTTCGCCGTCGGGGATAAGCGGCTCGTTCGGGTCATACTCGATGAGCAGACCAACCGCCTCGTCGGAACGGAAAAAATCAGCGGTGCGTTAGAGATGCCGCCGAAGAGCTTTTATCCCAACACCCCTGTGACGTTTATGATCATTGCCAAAACTCCTATGGGGTATAAAGTGATTGTGGATCATAAGTACGAGGGGATGATTTATGCGAATGAGATTTTTGAAGAGGTTCGTGTCGGACAGATTAAAAACGGCTTCGTTAAAGTTCTGCGACCTGACGGTAAACTCGATCTCTCTCTTCAGATGGTCGGAAAAGCGAAAGCTTCCGGTGCCGCTGACAAAATCCTCTCGATGATAAAAGCCAATGGCGGAATGCTCCCGTATAACTACAAAAGCGATCCCGATCTAATCCAGCGCACGTTCGGTCTCAGTAAAAAGAATTTCAAAAGCGCCTTAACACAACTCGTAGAGAGTAAAAAAATAACAGTTCAGGAGAACGGAATTTATGGGATATAGACCACGCAAAAGCCCTTTTAGTCACCTAAAAGCGCGTAATCTCGTTTACAGTGAAGATGATCAAACTTATACCCTTATCAGTTTCAATCGTGATACTATGCTTTTAGAAGTACACATCAATGACGGGAAAGAGACGAAGATTGTCACCGATTTTCCCTTTGCCCACTTGCCTAAAAAGATCAAGCAAGAACTCAATCCGCTATAATTGCACCATTATTTTTAGGAGAAATCTATGTCACAATTCACCAACGTCACCGCTGACAAAAAAGCGAATATTTATTTCGATGGAAAAGTTACCAGCCGAACGATCCGTTTCGAAGACGGAACTATCAAAACTCTAGGGATCATGTTGCCGGGTGAATATACTTTTAATACGGGTGATAAAGAGATCATGGAGATCATGAGCGGTGAAATGGAGGTTCAGCTTCCGGGATCAGATGCGTGGGTTAACATCACCGGACCGCAGAGCTTTGACGTTCCTGCCAACAGCGCATTTCATTTGAAAGTCAAAACCATCAGCGACTACTGCTGCAGTTTCGTAAAATAATTTTTCCTCAGCGTCGAATCTTGACGCTGCTCTCATCAATCCAGCCCTCTTTAGGGAATGGTTCCCACCCTTTTTTACTCACGATACCGCTAATTTTATAGAAATTGCCCCGCTTGCTTGTCGATGTTAGTACCGTATTGGCTTTATAGGTTGAACATTTACGACTCGTTTCGCATACGCTAGAGCCTGCTTTGGTAACGATCGTAATCGGGGTTATCTCAACGCTATCTTGAGAATCACCCTCTTGCATTTGAGTTTTTGTGTTTTTCTCCAGCGCACCGTCAATGATGTTCAGTAATAATTTGCGAGCTTCACTGTCCCCTTGCTTTGCAGCACGTGAGAGCCACATCATTGCAAGCCCTTCATCTTCTCTCACGCCGCGCCCTGAAGCGTACATCAACGCGATATTGTATTGCGCATCAACGTGTCCTTGAAGTGCCGATTTTTCAAACCACTGTGCCGCTTGTGTCTGATTTTGCTCTCTCCCTATGCCGCGCTCATAGATTACACCGACTTGAAACTGCGCGACTTTGTCTCCGCGAAGTGCTGCGGTATAGGTTTCCCAAAATGATTGTTCCGGTTCTGATGCAAAGAGGGGGAAGAAAAGAAACGGCAATAGATATAAGTATTTTTTCATAAATGAAAGTCCCTTATCAAAAAATAGTTATAGTCGATTCCCCATAGGGGAAAAGATTTATTTGTAGCGATAGGTGATTCGACCTTTGTCCAAACTGTAGGGAGTCAGTTCGAGTTTCACCGTATCACCGGGGAGAATCTTAATATAGTGCATTCGCATTTTACCTGCGATATGACACAAGATCACATGACCATTCGGCAACTCAACACGAAACGTTGCATTGGGTAGTGCCTCAATAATCTTTCCGTCTACTTCAATGACATCATCTTTTGCCATATTATTCCTTTACGCGATTGATAATATTTCAGCTCTACCGTTGATAATTGCAACCGTATGCTCGTAATGAGAGCCTCTCAGCCCATCCGTGCTCACCACATCCCAACCGTTTGTCAAAATTTTGGACGTTCCCTCTTTTTGACAAATCATCGGTTCCAAACAAAATACCATCCCATTCTTGATTTTAGGGCCCTGCTTTGCATTGCCCCCATCAAGATAGTTAGGTATTTCAGGTTCTTCATGAGGCTTTTTACCGATACCGTGTCCGCAAAATCCGCGCAAAGGGGTAAACCCGCGTGCGATAATAAACTTTTCGATTTCATAAGAGAGCTCTTTAAAGCGCATCCCATCTCGAATAGTATCAATCGCGAAATAGAGGGCATCTTTCGAACACGCGATTAATGCCTCATCCTCCGACGAAATTTTACCGACACCGACAGAGATTGCCGCATCACCGAAGTAACCGTTTTTTTGCGTACCCACATCAAATCCGACAATATCACCCTCTTGGAGAGCGTAATCTGTCGGTATCCCGTGAATAATCACTTCATTGACGGAAGTACACACTGCACTTGGAAATCCGTAAAGCCCTTTAAAAGAAGGGAGAGCACCTTGGGCGCGGATATATTCCTCACCCAGTGCATCCAGCTCTTTCAAGGTGATTCCCGGTTTAGTATGAGCAGCTAAAAGTTCTAAGGTCGCACCGACGATTTTATTCGCGGCACGAAGTTTGGTTAGTTCATCATTTTTTCGAAGCGCAATCGCCATTTTTAAAGGCCAACCGCGCTAAGAGTTTGGTATTTGGACATATAAACCTGTGCTTCGATTCGACGCATTGTATCCAAGGCTACTTGTACCACGATTAGAACGGCTGTTCCTCCAAAGAAGAACGGTACGCCCATCGCTTTAACAATGACCCACGGCAGTGTTGCCACTAGACCGAGATAAATAGCACCCGTAATGGTCAAACGTCCTGCTGTATCATTCAAAAACTCTTTGGTTGATTCTCCCGGACGAACACCCGGAATAAATCCCCCTTGACGTTTTAAATTATCCGCAATATCTTTGGCATTAAATACGATAGACGCATAGAAAAATGCAAAGAATACAACGAATACAAAAGTCAAAAAGTTAAAGAAATAGTGATTCGGATTAAGTACGTCCGCGATTGCTTGAACCGTCGGATTGGTACTCGATGACATAACCGTCATCGGGAACATCAAAATTGCCGAAGCAAAAATAACCGGGATAACCCCAGAGAGATTCACTTTAACCGGAATGTAATTCATAACCCGTTTATTTTGATTTTGCATCATTGTCTTTTTAGCGTAGGTAACCGGAATACGGCGTTCCCCCAGCTCAACATAGATAATGACTAAAATCGTCGCAATAATGAGGGCAATAATACCTACAAGCGACAAGAATCCCATCGCCCCGGTATTGACCATCGTTACTGATTGGGAAATCGCACTTGGGATCGCCGAAACGATACCGGCGAAGATAATCAAAGAGACACCGTTACCGATACCGCTTTGGGTAATCTGCTCACCGATCCACATCAACAACATTGTACCTGCCAGCATCGAAACGACTGCCAACAACATAAAGGTACTATGATCAACCAAAATAGCACTGCTGCCGTCTTTTCCGGTCATACTCTGCAATCCTACACTGACGCCGATTGCTTGTACAATGGTAATGGCAATCGTTGCATAGCGGATAATCTGCATGTATTTAACCATACCGTCACGCTCTTTTTTCATTTGCGCTAAGTTCGGGAAAGTGGCTGCTAAAAGTTCCATAATAATTGAGGCTGTGATGTAGGGCATAATGCCAAGAGAGATAATAGATAAACGTTCTACGGCATTTCCGCTGAACATATTGAATAGACCTAACGCATCTGCCGCGTGATCATCAAAAAACGAAGCGATGACAGCTGTGTCAACACCCGGTACCGGCACATATGCCAGTAGACGGAAGATAAAGAGAAAACCGATCGTAATTAAGATCTTGTTTACAAGTTGTTGGTTCATTATTTACCAGTTGTTGTAACGTTTTCGTCTTTGATTTTAGATGCTAAATCTTTTGCACTTGCACCTACGAGTTTTACATTAGTGACCGATTTATTCAAACGGTGTACACTACGGATACTCTCCATTGTAATCTCTGCAAGTTCAGCAATTACCTTTGTTTTTTCAACATTGATAATTGTTGGTTTAACAACACGTGATGTAAAACCGATTTTTGGCAAACGGCGCGCAAGTGGTTGTTGTCCACCCTCAAAGTTACGCTTTTCATTGTAACCTTTACGTGCTTTTTGACCTTTGTGACCTTTACCGGCAGTTTTACCTTGGCCACTTCCTTGGCCACGGCCAAGACGTTTTGTGCTGTGGGTTGAACCCTCAGCAGGAGTAAGGTTTTCTAATGCCATAACTTATCCTTTGATACGTGATAGTGCATCAATAGTTGCACGTACCACGGTGTTTGGATTGTTAGAACCCAAAGACTTCGTCAAGATGTCTTGGATTCCCGCAAGCTCAAGTACCGGACGGGTAGCGCCACCGGCGATAACCCCTGTACCTTCAGATGCAGGTTTTAGCAAGATACGACTTGCGTTGTATTTAACTTCGATGTCGTGAGCAATGGTAGTACCTTTGATCTTTACATTCGTCAAGTTTTTGAACGCTTCGTCAACCGCTTTACGGATAGCATCGGGAACCTCTTTGGCTTTACCGACTCCGTAACCTACGGTTCCTTTTTTATTTCCTACAACTACGAGAGCAGTAAAACGAAAACGTCTACCACCCTTTACAACTTTGGTTACACGACCGATGTTTACAATCGCTTCTGAAAATTCTTCTCTGTTAATTGGATTCATCATCGTGCCTTAAAACTTGATTTCATTTGCACGAAGTGCTTCGGCAAACGCTTTTACAACACCGTGATACAAAAATCCGTTACGATCGAACGTAACTTCATTAATGCCGGCATCTTTGAGGGTTTTTGCAAATACTGCGGCTGCTTTTTCAGCGTCCGCTTTATTGGCTTTAAGACCCAAAGTTTTTGAGTGTACTGCTGCTAACGTTACTGCCGATTCATCATTGATCGCTTGCGCGCTGATGTAACGGTTAGAACGGAAGATAGAGACACGTGGCAATGACGCGCATCCTGAAATTTTAGAGCGAATACGGCGTTTACGCTGAAGGCGTTTTGCCGATTTATTTTTAAGTGTTTTACCTGTCATATCATCGCTCCTTATTTCTTAGATGTCTTACCGGCTTTACGCAGGATAGTCTCATCAGAGTATTTAACACCTTTACCTTTGTACGGCTCAGGTGGACGGAATGAACGGATTACAGCTGCAATTTGTCCAATTTGTTGTTTATCAACACCTTTGATGCTGATAACGTTTTTTTCTACCGCAATGGCAACACCAGCAGGAATATCAAAGTTGATATCGTGGCTGAAACCAAGTTGTAGATTCAAAACATCGCCTTGAACCGCTGCACGGTAACCGACTCCGTTGATCTCTAGTTTTTTCTCAAAACCGGTAGTCAAACCTGTGATGATGTTTGCAGCCAAAGCACGGTAAGTACCCCAGAATGCGCGATCAGCACGTTGATCAGAGTTTGTACTAAACGTCAACGTGTTATCTTCAAGTACTACACCACAATTTCCAAGGGTATCCAAGGTTTGAGTTGTTGCACCTTTCGTAAACGTTAATACCGTTCCATCAAGTGTCGCTTTAATATCAGCTGGGATAGAAATAGGAAGTTTTCCAATACGTGACATCTTATCTCCTTACCAAATTGTACAAAGGACTTCTCCGCCTACGCCAAGCTCGAATGCTTTATCGTTAGGAAGAACCCCTTTTGAACTGCTGACAATGATGGTACCGTAACCGTTTTTAAAACGTTTAAGTTCATCTTTACCTTTGTAAACACGACGTCCCGGTTTAGAGACACGTTTTACCTCATTGATAACCGTACGACCTTTGTCGTCGTATTTCAACACTACGTTGATGGTTTTTTTAACGCCGTCTTCAACAACGTTAAAGCTCTCGATGTAGCCTTTATCCACTAAAATGGCAACTACAGCTTCTACAACTTTAGAGTGAACCAATGTTGTAGAATCTAAACGACGCATAGCCGCATTACGGATACGAGTCAACGAATCCGCGATCAAATCATTAATCATTTATATTTCCTTATCTTAGTCGTAAGTAGTATCGAGCCGGAATTACCAGCTAGACTTTCTAACGCCTGGGATTAACCCTTCGTTTGCCATTTTACGGAAGCAAACGCGACAAATTCCAAAATCACTGATGACAGAGTGTGGACGACCACAAATCTGACAACGAGTATACGCGCGAACAGCAAACTTTGGAGTTCGTTGTTGCTTAGCGATCATTGACTTCTTAGCCATTATTCTCTCCCTTTAGCAAACGGCATACCGATCATTTCAAGAAGTTTGAATGCATCTTTATCGGCTGTAGCGCTTGTTACCACTGTGATGTTCATCCCGTGGATTTGCATAATTGAATCGTAATCAACTTCCGGGAAAATCAACTGCTCGGTCAAACCGAAGTTGTAGTTACCGCGACCGTCAAAACCGTTACGTGGAATACCACGGAAGTCTTTAACACGTGGAAGAGATACAGAGATCAATTTATCCATGAAATCGTACATTTGAGCACCGCGTAGTGTAACTTTAACACCGACCGGCATCCCTTCACGTACTTTAAAACC
>DATDUY010000010.1:0-2962 GCA_035290165.1 Sulfuricurvum sp.
GTGGATTACGCAAAAGCCGCGAATGAGCATTTCGGATTAACCTGATATTCGCCACGAAATATGTTATACTCTAATATTAATTGATCTAAAAGGCTCATAGGGATGCCTCAAAAAACGTGTTTGGCGCAGTTTGATTCTCCGATTGTTTTGATACAACCGCTACAGTATCCCAATGTCGGTCTTGTTACGCAAGATAACACTATTTATATGTACAATCTCTCCAGCAAAGAGTCAACCCGAATCTTTCGTCCGAATATCCCCGAACATGATACCCTCTACTGCGCGTTTGACCCTCAACACGATCGTCTCCTCTTTGGAAGCGATAAGGCACATTCTCTCAATCTGATAGATTTGAATGAGAAAAAAGTGCTTATGCAGTTTGATCTTGACCAGCAGTCCCCCACGATTATCTCTTTCTCACCTGATGGTCTTTATTGCGTCTGCGGAACCAACCATGGACGAGTGTTAATGTGGCGAAGCGATTCCAGTACACTGATTGCCAGACTTCACTCTTTCCCCGAATACAGTGCTATGTATTCGAAACCCAAAACGAATTACGTCTCGGCACTGACGTTTGAGGGGCTGACGTTAGCCACATCGGGATACGGCGGCAGTATCGTCGTGACGGACTATCGTACTCAGAATGTTATGAAACGTTATACTCCGGGGTACATAAAAAATACGGCACTTCTGTTTTATAACCATTCGATGATTGTTGGAAATCAAGAAGGGACGCTGATTAAGATCGATCGAAACGGGGTACTCCCCAACCTGCGCCTAGGAACATCCCATAAAAACATCCGATATTTACGCCGAATAGGACCTGAACCCTTTATCATCGTCGCTTCTGATTTACCCTATGTCACCCTCATCAACGGCGATACGTTTAAAGTCATTCAAGAACGGTATCTGGAACTCAATGCACCCCTCACCTCGTTATGCGTGATCGATGATACTCTCTTGGGCGGAAATCATAACAAAGAACTTTTGAAATTCGATCTACAGCCGTTTGATCACCTTGAAGAGTTGATTAAAGCAAAAAACTACGCAGCAGCCTATCTTTGTTGCGCAAATGAACCGTTATTGATTCACAGTGACCTCTACCAAGTGCTTGAGCGAATTTATGCCGAACACATGAAAAAAGCAAAAGAGTATTTAAATAAAAAAATGATCGACGAGGCAAAACGTGTTTTGGAGCCTTTTAAAGCCGCAAAGACAAAAGAGATCGGAGAAGTATTTAAAGCATACTCTTTTATGGATCGGTTCACCCTTCTTTTCCAGCAAAAAAAATTATCGGCTTTCTATGGTCATGCAGAGCAGTATCCCCTTTTACAAGAGACGACCCTTTACCATCAGGTGGAAAAACTTTGGGCAGAGAAATTTTCAAAAGCTCAAAGACTGATGTTCCTCAATAAAATGAAAGAGATTCAAGAAGAGCTTCATCTCTTTACTACCGTCAGTTCCAAACGCCCTTTTATCCTCTTGCTCCTACAAAATTCTTCTGCCCTCATAAGCTATTCCAAAGCGATTCAATCGAAAAATTACTTTCAGCTCAAAAATCTTACTCAGAGTTTTCCTCTGCTCCGAAAGTTCCCCTCGTATCTTAACCTTATCAATGAGACAGGAGAGATTGTCAGTGCTGTCGCCAAAGCTTTGCATGAGCGTTCACTAGAGAGGGCTGAATTGCTTTTGAACGAATTAAAAGAGGTGGTTCAATACGAAACCGAATATGCTCAGCTCAAAAAACTTTTTACCTTGGCAAAAAATTTAGATCATGCCCTAACTAATGATCATTGGCGTTCAGCCTATCGGCTCATCGATTCCCATCATGAACTTTTATTGCTTCCATGGGGTGAAGAGCTTAACACGAGATGGAATGAAAAACTCTCCCAAGCAGAACACTATGCGATCAAAGGGAATATCACCTACATCAAAAAAGAGTTTTCCGGACTTATCAGCCTTCCGCAGCGGCAAGGACGGTTGGGAGATATTTTACGAACAGCCTATCATGTCCAGTTAAAAAGACTCCTCAAAACAGATTCAGACGCTTTTAGCACAGGAGTATTCGCCTATTGTGACCTATTCGGCATCGATACGGAACTGCGTAACTTACTCAAAAAAGCACAGCGTAAAAATATTGTTCCCGATCTTACTCAGGTTCATCTAATGCCTAAAAACAGAGATCATTGGGTCTCGCACGTCAGTATGCTTCCGAGTAAAATTGCCTGAGTGCGAAAAGTCCTTTAGACTCTTTCTCCGTTTTTCTGCGCGTGCGTGTTAGAAGTGCTTAGCATCTGTTCCAAAAATCCGATCTCTGCCAATCCTGTTGTTTTCTCATCATTGCGTGCAGCTTGAATATTTTTGAGAATATCGCTGCTCATCAATGAGGTACTCTGAGTCGGTTTGTTTTCCTCCTGCGTTTTTTGCGCTTCCATCAGCTCTTCAAGAAGCTGTTTTTTAAAATCGCTCACCATCTGGTTGATATCCATCGGTTTGTCGGGATTTTCCGCCTTTTCTTTGAGGAGTTTTTGACGGTACTCTTCGACGAGTGCTTCGATTTTCTCTTCATTCAACTCTTTGAGAAAAACGGCTGCTCCTTTCGTTACGAGGTCATCTTTAAATTTCGTTAACTCACCGTCTTCGGCATTCATTTCATCACGGCTTTTGTACGCTTCGGCTTGGTAAAACTGTGTGATAAGCGCCATATAATCTTGATCGATACTTTCATCTTTCGAGGAAGCAGACGTTGTATTCATGGATAAACTGGAAACAGAGGCTACATTCATTCTATTCTCCTGTTGCGTAGGTAATACTTTTGACAAGCAAAAATCGTTCTCTAAAAAATTTATAGAAGTAGACTCTAAGCTCCAATCGGTAAAATGGCAACCATTAGGGATAAAAGGTTACGGATGCAAAAAATCAGTATAAACGGCCATGAATACGGCTCGATAGAGATGCCCCA
>DATDUY010000011.1:0-4224 GCA_035290165.1 Sulfuricurvum sp.
CTTTGCGGCATAGGATTAGGAGTATGATTCGTCAGTACATAATGATACTTTTCAAGCTGATTATTCATCCAATCCGTATCACCTTGATGATAGGGTTCTTGCATAATCGCCATTATATTATCAGATGAACATTTTACTTTGACATTTTTTTTAGGAGTATTAAGTACTACGACAAAATCACACTCTTTGACTTTCTCTTCCGTAAATTCAACATCACCCCAGCGCATACTTCTCGCCGGTGAATAATCCCGATAGCAATCTTTGTAGTTCTTTACGATCTGTACTAACATCGATTTCCCTTACAACTTCTCAATGCCATTGACACATCGCAGTTGATTTATTTTCTGCTTTGCCAGCATCTCCGCATAATTCTTATCGTGCTGCGGCTTACGATCAATTCTATCATGATTTAAATGAAGTAAATTAGCAGCATATTTACACGATTTGTTATATACGCCAATAGCGTTTAAGCGCCATTCAATATCGACATCATCCGCTATATCTCCGGTAGGATATCCTTCATCGAAACCATTTATTTCAACCATTTTACTTTTATACACTGAAAAATTACATCCAACTAAACGTATATTGCGATTAAAAAGCTCAAATAAAAATTTTGGAATAAAAGACCATGATAAGATATCTAATCCTTGCTCAATATGACGCGATCCATCTTGTTTTAGCTTCGAGTAATTTCGAAAATAATTCGCTTCGATCTCTCCAACATTTATCTCTCTATTTCTCAATGCGAAACTGATCATATCCCCTAAATTAACACGTCGTCCGCAAACTACCCGATTCTTTTCACTCAATGAAACATGGTTTTTTACAAATGTACTATAAGGCAAACAATCCCCATCAAAGAATATAAGATAATCCCCTTCTGCTGCCTTTATTGCTTGATTTAATACCCTTGTTTTTCTCCACCCTTTGTCTTCTTGAAACACGTGTTTTAAATCAAACGAGGGATGGTATCCATCAATGTATTCTCTTACCTCAGTAGAGTTATCATCTTCAGCTATGATGACTTCAAAATCTTTATATGTCTGTTGCTCTAATGCATTAAGAATCAGCTTTAATGCATCTGTATCTTTGTAGGTTGGAACGATTACTGAAACTCTCATTCATTTATACCCAGCGTTCGAATATGCTCAACACTTTGTTCAAAAACCATTTCTATACTCGGGATCGTAGCATTAGGGGTAAATATCGCTTCATGCAGTCCGTCTCTTGGCCAATAGCGAAAGGCACCCGTCGCAAAAAATATCCCTACCGTCGGTGTGTTTACAACTATCGCCATGTTTCTGACTCCGGTATCATTAGCGACTACCATCGTTGCTTTCCCAAGATATTCATACACTTTGTCAAGCCCAAGCAATTCTTGTTTTTGGACATTTAGACAATCTTTGAGTGCATCGATCATATCATCGACTTTCTCATCCGGTTTAACACCATCCATAAGTATATGGGTCATTTTTGGAAATTGTTTCGACATTTTTCGTACTAACTCGATAAAATGATCTTTTGGCCAACACTTATGTTGCGTTGAAGCACTTGTGAAATAACAGATATAGGGGTTTATTGTATCTCTTACATAACTAGGTAATGCATATTGCAAAGGGTGTTTGCTTCTTGCACCAAAAACATTAGCAAAATGAAGTAAGTTTTCAGTCTCCAACAGAAAATCGGAACGCTCCAACACAATATCTAAGAAGAGTTTACGATATTCGCGATAGGGAAAACCCATTTTTAACTTAGCTTTATTAAGTATCATCGTCCACATGGATAATGCATCATCTGCCATATCCATTATAATATCATGCTCACCCAACGCTTTCATCTGCTTAATGCGTTCAAAAAACGATGTCTTCTTACCTTCTATTTTTTTATAAACAATATGTACATTGTCCACCAAATCAATCGGTGCACCATATTGATAATGATCGACCAAGCTTAATGTGAGAGAGGCATTTGGGAAAATTTCACGAAGTTCAAGTAAAAGAGGCCGTAATATGACTAAGTCCCCAATAGCACCGTGACGCATTATTGCAATACTTCGAACACTTTCATGGGTCATTTGCTCAGCTGTTTGGCGTGCTTTTTTTGATGAATATCCGCCTTTTTCACGTGCCCATAGATACATTTTTTTACTCCCTCTCCAATAAATCAGCTAGTTTTGCAAACTGCTTTTGACTTTCAAATTTTTCAAGTGCTTTGACTTTTCCAGCTGCCGCCAGAGTCTCTTTTTTATTTTCAACTTTACACAACGATTCGAGTTTTAGTGTTAAATCTGCTAGATCGTTGGTTTGAAACAATAATCCGTTTATACTATCATCAATAATTTCCAGCGGTCCGCCGCTGTCACTGGCTACGACACAGATGCCGCACATCATTGCCTCAATCACAACCAATCCGAATGTCTCATTTTTCGTTGCCAGAACCAGCGCGTCACACAATTGCATATAGTTTTGGGCTTCTTGCGTAAATCCGGTAAAAACTGCATAGTCGGAATAGTGTTCTTGTAATGCTTCAAGATATTTTTGATCCATAGCGTGCCCGACCACCAAAGCTTTTGAAGCGATACCCTTATTATTCAATTTTTTAACCGCTTCCAGGACAAGATGCTGTCCTTTCGCCTCTTCGATACGTCCTACAATCCCAACAACGAACTCATTTCCAAGACCCGTTTTTTGACGAAAATCTTCTTTTTCCTTGGAGCTCAAAATTTGCGGTATCTCTGCTCCCATATAGAGAACTTCGACCTTAGGACGAATATCGGCGGGAATAAATTTTTCAATCTGTTCTTGAACCTGATGGGTCACGGCAAGCATCATATTGATGTTTTTATACACAAAACGGTGATAGAAATCATCTTTAAAACGGGTCATTCGCATATTGCGAGTTTGAACCAGTTTCGGTTTTTTACGGCTAAAAAATTTTGCTAGAACAGCTATCGGAATATCTTTTGTCCAGTGCAAATGGAGTACATCGATATCGTTTTCATCGATAAGACGAGCCAGTTTTATAAAACTGTAACGACCGATTTTAGAATAGTGAACATCGGTATTTTGATAATACGATTCAAGTTTTCCGTTCTCATTAATAACACTGTACGCATTAAGAAAGTGTGACGCCCGCACCATATAAAGTTCAAGGCCTCCCAAATCAGGAGAAAGGCACAATTCCAAAATATTTTTAGACTTCATAATTCATACTCCGATTTGAATATACTCAAATCTGAATTCATCCATCCGCTCTTTGTTAAACTGATTGCGTCCGTCGAAGAAAATAGCCGATTTAAGGAGCTTTCTCATCTCATCAAAATCGGGGCTTCTAAATTCTTGCCATTCTGTCACTAGAATCACAGCATCTGCATCTTTTAGCGCATCGTATTTGCTATCAACATAGCTTACATTAGCATTGCCCTTGAGATAAAAATGTTCCGCTTCATGGCGTGCTTTCGGATCATAGGCAACGATTTTTGCGCCCTTTGCAGTGAGGTCGTTGATAATCGTAATCGCACTTGCTTCACGCATATCATCGGTTTCAGGTTTAAACGCCAATCCCCACACGGCAAACGTTTTTCCTTCGAGATTTTGCCCGAAACGGTTCAATACTTTTTGAGAGATAACGTGTTTTTGATCGTAGTTGACCGCTTCGACCGCATCCAAAATTCTTGGAGTGTAACCGAAATCTTTCGCCGTTTTTGCTAAGGCTTGAACGTCTTTAGGAAAACAGCTTCCGCCGTATCCGCATCCCGGATAGATAAAGCTGTATCCGATACGGCTGTCGCTTCCGATCCCATTACGTACTTTGTTAATGTCGGCACCGACTCGCTCACAGATATTTGACATTTCGTTCATAAAACTGATTTTAGTGGCGAGCATAGCATTGGCGGCATATTTGGTCATCTCAGCACTTTTAATATCCATTCCGATAAAGCGGTCATGATTTTTCATAAACGGTTCATACAAATCATGCATAATCTTCATCGCTTTTTCACTGTCAGCACCGATCACGACACGGTCAGGATGCATAAAGTCTTTGATGGCCGCACCCTCTTTTAAAAATTCGGGATTAGAGACGATATCAAAAGTCAGATCGCTTCCACGTGCATCGAGTTCAGCTTGAATTGCCGCACGTACTTTCTCCGCAGTACCGACCGGAACTGTTGATTTATCAACGACCACCATATAATGCTGCATATATTGTCCGATACTTTTG
>DATDUY010000012.1:0-3671 GCA_035290165.1 Sulfuricurvum sp.
TAACCGCGAAATTTGATCTCTTCTTGCAAAAATTTCAGCTGGTCCCCCTCCGCAATCTCAATCATCCGCTGAATCAAATCGATCCCCGAGATCGTTTCAGTAACCGGATGCTCAACTTGAACACGGGTGTTCATCTCGATAAAGTAGATATTGTCATCTTGGTCAACCAGATATTCGATCGTACCGACACTCTCGTATCCGAGTTTAAACATCGCTTTGGTCGAGATACGGTAAAGCTCACGACGAGTTGTCTCATTTAACAACGGAGAGGGGGCAATCTCGATCACTTTTTGGTGACGGCGTTGGATCGAACAGTCACGGTCACCGAGATGAACAACGTTACCGTATTTGTCAGCAACGATTTGGATCTCGATGTGACGCGGGTTTTTGAGGTATTTTTCGATAAATACTTCACCGCGGCTAAAGAAACGCAACGCCTCTTTGGTCGCCGATTCGTACATTTCTTTGAAATCAGATGCCTTCTCAACGATACGCATACCGCGTCCGCCGCCGCCGAATGCCGCCTTAATAATGATTGGGAATCCGATATCACTCGCAATTTTTTCCGCATCGTCGATATTGTCGATCGGCTCATCCGTACCCGGCAGCATCGGAACACCTACCGCTCTCATCGCTACTTTAGACGCCATTTTATCCCCGAAAAGGGCAATGTGCTCAGGCTTAGGCCCGATGAAGATAATACCGTTATCGGCACATGCCTGCGCAAACTCAGCACTCTCCGATAAAAATCCGTATCCCGGATGGATCGCATCACAATCGGCTTTTTTCGCCAAAGAGATAATACGTTCATAATCCAAATATGCGGCAATCGGATCACCCATAATCGGGTAACATTCATCTGCCTTGCGAACCCATACGCCGTTCATATCCACTTCGGAAAATACGACAACACTTTTAATTTCCAGCTCTTTACAAGCACGAATAATACGCAAAGCGATCTCACCGCGATTGGCGATCAATATTTTTTTAATCTTAGTCGTTTTCATGTTTTCCCTCTTTGAGACAATTGTAAAGCGGATTTTAGAGAAATTGATATCAAAATGGGATCAAAAAAACGTTATCTCCTTTTTACGTTTGGCAAAATTTCACCCAAACCACACTACAATTCGTTTATGCAACTTTTTTATTCATATCGGCACTATATCATCACCTTTTTTTTCTTTCTCCTTATTACGGGGGTATCGCTGGCCTTTCGCCAAGAGTTAGAGATATCCAATATTATTTTGATCCACCTTTTGCCCGTTATTGTTATTGCATTGCGAGGAGAGTGGATCGCTACCATCATCGTGACCACACTCTCCATCGCCCTTTTAACCTTCTACATCCCTCTGACACTGAGTTTCATCATATTTTATATTGTTGGGTATGCCATCACCTTCCAAGCAAAATGGATTCGTCAGAACAGTACGAGAGATATTCTTTACAGTACCCTTTCCCACGATCTCAAAACGCCGCTCTCTTCGATTATGGGGAACGCAACTTTTTTGGTCGAAGCACATCCGCTTGATCCTGCATTGCGCTATCAATCTCTTTCTCAGATAATCGAATCGAGTCGGCAGATGAACCGTCTTATCAGCAGTATACTCGACAGTGCCCGACTCAAAAATTCTCAAACACCTCTCAAAAAAGAGTGGTGTGATATCGAAGATCTTCTCAGCATTGCTCTACGCGAATTTCGCAGAGACGTTCTGCATGAAAGAATTCAATACGAACCCCATTCCGACCTCCCCCTTTTTTACGGTGACAGTATCCTTTTAATGCGCCTTTTCGTAAATCTGATCGACAATGCCCTCAAATACTCGGACAAAGAGAAACCGATTACGATTTCAATCGCTACGACCGCAACCGCGTTTAAGATCACTTTCTCCAACGAATGCCCTCCGATCCCCGAAGATGAGTTGAAAAATCTTTTTGAAAAATTTTACCGTGCCGGCAATACCGCCGATATTTCCGGAAGCGGGATCGGGTTATCGATCTGCAAAGATATTGCCCGTGCCCACCAAGGACATATCTGTGCTTACAATCATAACAGCGGAATTAGTGTGGAAGTAGCTCTCCCTATTTTAAAACACCCGAAATCTTTATTAGCGGAGGAGCAATGAAACCTCACCAACTCATTTTAATTGTCGAAGACGATGAAGCGATCAGCCGACTTTTACAACTTTCATTTAAACAGCTTGGTCACAAAACTCTGGTGGCAAAAGATCGGCAAAATGCGCTTCGGGAGATCCAGACACGCAATCCCGATATTATTTTGCTTGACTTGGGATTACCTGATGGAGATGGAAAAGAGTTGATAAAAACGATCCGTTCTCTACTTTCGACACCTATCATTATCGTCTCTGCCCGAAGCGATGAAGATGAGATTATCGCCGCACTTGATGCAGGTGCGGATGATTACGTCACCAAGCCCTTTTCAACCAATGAACTTTTGGCCCGTGTCCGATCGACACAGCGCCGTTTTTTAGTCCATCAGACATCAGACTCCATCATCACATGCAACGAAATTGTCATTGATATCGAAAATTTCACTCTTCTCAAAAATAACCAGCCGCTCAAATTGACTCCGACAGAGTTCAATCTCCTTAAATATCTGATGCTTCATCGTAATCAGGTACTCCCTCATACAAAAATTTTAAAAGAGGTATGGGGAATAAGCTATCAAAATGAGATGCAATATCTGCGCACCTATATTAATGCGCTACGGAAGAAAATCGAAACCAGCACAACCATTCCCGTATACATCCAAACCGAATTGGGAATCGGATACCGCTTTGTCTGCACCCATACAGATGAATTAGATGCGTAATACCGCATCATAATCAAAAATCCATAGTACAATAGTTGTAATTATTGGGTTTTAGCCTTTTAGGTATTATAATCACTCTAAAAAAGGGATCATCGCTATGAAAATCGCAGCCAATATCACCGAACTGATCGGCAATACGCCACTTGTACGTCTCAACGCCGCCTCATCTGCAAGCGGAGCTACCATTTTGGGAAAATGCGAATTCATGAATCCTACCAGTTCCGTCAAAGATCGTATCGGATTCAATATGATCCGCACGGCGATGGACGAAGGGAAAATTAATTCTGAAACCCTCATTATCGAACCTACCAGCGGAAACACTGGGATTGCTTTGGCCTCGATCTGCGCTGCATTGGGACTTAATCTCACCCTCACGATGCCCGAATCAATGTCGATTGAGCGACGCAATCTTCTCAAAGCACTCGGAGCGAACCTTGTTCTAACCCCTGCAGCTTCAGGGATGAAAGGGGCTATCGATGAAGCCAATGCTTTGGTTGCGTCCACTCCCAACGCTATTGTTTTACAGCAATTTGCCAACCCCGCCAACCCTGATATCCACCGTGTCACAACCGCACAGGAGATTTTACGTGATACAGACGGGAGCGTAGATATCTTTGTTGCCGCCGTCGGTACGGGAGGGACGTTGACCGGAACAGGAGAAGCGCTACGAATCGCGCTCCCTAATATCCAAATCATCGCGGTAGAGCCCAAAGATTCTCCGGTCCTCTCCGGAGGAAAAGCGGGACCTCATAAGATACAGGGAATCGGTGCAGGATTCATCCCTGATGTTCTCAACACAACCCTTTACAATGAAGTCATTACCGTCAGCAACGAAGAGGCG
>DATDUY010000013.1:0-4021 GCA_035290165.1 Sulfuricurvum sp.
GAACATATCGATGCTCACACGAGGGCTTGCCCCAAACTGCAAGAACCCCTTGATCTCACCCAATCCAAATCGCTCAGGTTCACGGGTCGAGGTGACGAGGTTGATCATATATTTTTCTACCTCTTCGTCGATATGGATCGCTTTGACTCTCTCTTTGAGTGCAATTAGCGTCGCCGTATCGATCACCGCATTAATAGCTTCACCCAATCCCGATCCGACACGCCGCGCGATGGAGAGTTCCTCTTCGGGGGTATTGTAACCGACGGTAATTTTGAGCATAAAACGATCGAGCTGTGCTTCAGGGAGAGGATAGACCCCCTCGTTTTCAATCGGATTCTGCGTCGCCATAACGAGAAATGGAGGGGGGAGTTTAAAACTCTCATCCCCCAGCGTCACTTGACGCTCCTGCATCACTTCCAGCAGTGCTGACTGTACTTTTGCCGGAGCGCGGTTGATTTCATCGGCGAGGAGAAGATTGGTGAAAATAGGCCCTTTTTTGATTTTAAAGCCGTTCTCTTTCGGATCGTACACCTCAGCACCCAAAATATCGCTCGGGAGTAAATCGGGGGTGAATTGCACCCGTTTAAATCCTAATCCTAACGTTTGCGAAAGTGCTTTAACCGTTGTTGTCTTCGCTAACCCCGGTATCCCCTCGATCAAAATATGCCCGTCGCACAATAATCCGATCAATAATCCGTCGATCATTTTTTCCTGCCCGACGACGACTTTTGAGACTTCGGAACGTATTTGGTTAATTACATCTATCATTATTTTTCCTCTTTATCTGTTGTAAGATTACCCAGTTTCTTTTTAGCTTCACTTAATTCCATTCTTCCCGCTTCAACTTCACCGATAATTGATTCAAAACGCTTTTCTCCCGAAAGGGACAGGAGGATCACCAACTCTTTGGATGTTTTAGCTTCATCGTAAAAATGCTTTGTCTTTCTCCGTGGACGTAATTTCCATAGCCGACGTGCCACTTCGCCCAGTACGATTCCTGTTATCACAAGTGCCGCATAAAGGGTATAACGCATCCATCCGCTCCAATCACGCAAAGCAGGAGGGTCAAGGAGGTTGGATCGCTCATACCCCTGTGCCACTTCAATTGCGACCGCTTCGCTTTGGAGGCGTTTGATTTTTTGACTCTGTGTATCAAACACATCGATGGTAAATTTGGGGATCACAAAGCTTTTCTCACCCACAAGGGCAAATTCCTGACGTATCTCCCCCGAAAAACCTGCCGAATCGGGAGAGATATCTCGTGTCGGTTCCTCGGCAAAAACATTGACGCCGCTGATATTAAATTCATAAGGGACGTACTGATCGAGATTTCCCTTCCCTCGAAGATAGAGGCTCACATGAACCGGCTCATGAGCGATGACACTGCGTTTATCGACCCTTACTTCCAACTCCAGCTCACCGCTGAGTGCAGCAGCATTTTCTTTTGCAACAATCGATACTTTCGGCAGATGTGCGGTTTCATCATCAAAGTCGTATTTTTTGACGTTATCCCGTCCGATTGACGCATTCTCGATCGATGCAAAGGTCGTATGACGGATCAACGCATCAAGTGCCACCTCGATATTTCCCTCTTTCAAAGGGGTAATCAACACATCAAACGTCTGTACCCGTTTTCCCTTAATGATCTGATCACGCTGGGTCAGAATAGAGGCTTTATAGGTTTCTGTAGCGGAGGGTTTAAAATCAATCGTATAATCCGCCGCACTGGTAGAAAAAGTACATTGATACCGCACGACACCGCTTTGATTCACATAGAGGCTCTGCGGCGCTTCGAGCATTTTCCACTCATACGCCGCTCCCCATCCGTTTACACTGATTATTATCAGCGCGATCAGCCTACCAAGGCTTCGTTTCATGGACACTCCTTTGGTTGATCAATTCATACTGTTTGGAACTGAGAGCAGCTTTGCCTTGCGACGTTGAAAAGCGCGGGTCGGCCTGTGCTTTTTTACCTGCATCTCCCGCACCGGAGGAGGCAATATCACTTTGCATATTCGATCCTCCCCCCTCTTTCCCTTTTTTACCCTCACCTGTCGGTTTGTTCTCATCGGAAGAGAATTTATCTTTTTGCTCTTTACGGACATTCAGACTTTTTTGCTCTTGCGCACGCGCGATGGCACGGAGATTCTGATCGGCTTCGCGGCTGTAGCTCAGGGTAAGCGATTTGAGCAGAGCGTTACGTCCGTTTTCAAACTCACTGAGTCGAATATGGCAATTGCCCATATTATAAAATACCTTCGATTTGAACAAAGAATCTTCCGAGCGGATAATGCGGTAAAGAGCCAACGCCTTCTGATATTTTCCCGCTTTGTAGAGAGCATTGGCACGATTGAACTTGCTATGCTCCGAATCAATCTGGGCATACCACTGCGCCGAACGCTCATAATTTCCGCGAGAATACTCATATTTCCCTAAGGTTTGATAGGGATAATCGAGCAACCCCGCATTGGCACTGATCCCTGCCAGCGCGAGCAAAGGGATAAGAGCTTTACTCACCTTCTCCCCCACACTCGTATACCCCAGCACAAAAGCGGTCAGCGCTAAAACCAGAGGAAAATAAAAAAGTTCCTGATACCGCGTAACCGTTGTGGAACCCGCAAAATCTTCACTCCGCTCCCGCTCGATCCACTCGATCACACTCGTTGCATCGGCTCCATCGATCACTTTTCCCCCGCTTTGTTCCGCTATGAGATTAATCGCATCGTTACGTGAACTCACCACGATATGACCATCCTCATCTTTGAACGATCCGTTATCGGATGGGAGGGTGCTCCCCTGAGATGATGCCAGCATCACGACACACACCTTCAGACCGTTTTCCTCCGCATACGCTGATTCTTTCTCATACGAGAGTTCATCCCCGCCATCGCTAAAGAGGACGACAAGCGGACGCTGGGCATGGGACATTTTACGAGCAAGCTCCAATGCGCTCATAACCTCTGTCCCTTTGGTAATAATCTGCGATTCATCGAGCGAAGCGAAGAGATGGGTGAGCAGTTCCGTATCTTTGGTGAGCGGTGAGAGGATAATCGCACTCGTCGTATGGGCAAGCACCCCGAAGCGATCTTTTTTATCCCTCTCTACGATTTGGTGCAACACCCTCTTCGCCGCATCCAACCGAGTGGGTGCTATGTCAGTCGACCTCATCGAGTAGGAGACATCGACGGCTAAAATAACATCGCTTCCTACTTCTTCAACCGTGATCGGTTTTTCGGGGATGACCGGACGGGTCAGGGAGAGGATCAAAAAGAGAAGACTTACCATCAGCCAAATCTGCATATGCCACCCATAGCGGCGCGCTCCCCAGAGATAGAGGGGAAGAAGGATAAGGGCGATGAGCCATAGCGGGGTGAGGAAACTCATCCTTTTACCCTTCGTCGCCACATTAGCCACATCACGATCACCAACGCCCCTGCAACCGCATACTGGAAATAGTGCTCGAAAAAGGTGTGCTGCGCACTTTTGATACGGGAACGCTCCAGCGTATCGATCTGATCGTACACCTCACGCAATTCCTTCTCATTTGCCGCCGCAAAATATTTCCCTCCGCCATCACGTGCCATTTGCGCCAAGAGTTTGCTGTCAAATTCCCCTTTTTCGCCGATCCCGATGGTATAGAGTTTCACCCCCGCTTTTTGTCCCATCACTACCGCCTCTTTGGGGGAGATCGCACCGCTGTTGTGCTCTCCGTCGGTGAGGAGAATGATTACCTTACTCTTGGCTTTGGAATCTTTCAATGCCCGAACGGCCTGAGCCACCCCCTCGCCGATGGCGGTATTCTGCCCCGCCATTCCGTGACTCAGATAACCGATCATCTCGGAGATGATCTCTTTTTCATAGGTGACCGGAGTCGCGATAAAAGCAAAATCCCCAAACACCACCACTCCGACGTTATCTTCACGCCGTTTCATGACGAAATCACTTGCAATTTTTTGGACGATCTCAAACCGTGTCGCGCGGCTCTCATCGCTCGAAAATCCCGAAGCGTTCATCGATCCGC
>DATDUY010000014.1:0-3021 GCA_035290165.1 Sulfuricurvum sp.
CCCCTTGCGTTTTCGTGAGTGTATCCTCAATGATAGCAACTTTTTTGGCTTAAATTTAGAGGGACTGATAATGAGAGAGTGTCGAGCCAAAGAGGTCGATTTTCGTAACGGTAGTTTTATTAAAGCCGATTTTAGCGGAAGCGATTTCAAGGGGGCGTTGTTCGGCAATAACCACCTCGAAGCTGCGAACTTTACCGACACGAGCAACACGATGATCGATGTACGCTCCAACCACCTCAAGGGGGCGGTTTTCAATCGCTATGAGGCACTTTTCCTGCTCGAAACACTCGGGATAGTATTAGTAGATTAAATATACCGCCATTTTTTTAATTTCTCCTTCAAGTCCTAAAATTAAATAACAAAGTATCTTTTTTAAATAAATTTTAGGTTTTAAATATTCGTTTAAGTTATCCAGACGTACAATGTTGAATGACCATTCATAAAATACGAGGGAGAGATCATGTCTGATAAAGTAGAAGCAGTTAAAAAACTGTTTACTTCCCAAAGTTCACGAGTCGAAACGAATAAGGGTGATACGTATTACCAAGAGTTGTTCGATAAGTGTGAGGCGAGATTGAACGAGATGCGTTCAAATCAGCCGGCTAATAAGCTCGACTTTACCGATCTGTTAGAAGAGAACGGTATTGATAGACGCGAGTTTATGAAATGGGCGAGTGCAACGACAGCGATGCTGATGCTTCCACCTATGTTTACTCCGCTTGTTGCCGATGCGGCAGTGTTGATGAACCGTGCACCGGTTATTTGGCTTGAACTCCAAGACTGTGCCGGTAACTCTGAAGCCCTTTTACGCGCAGACGGACCAAAAATTGATGAGATTGTGTTGGACATTATCTCTCTTGAGTTTCATGAGACGCTTCAAGCCGCGTCAGGCCATCAGGCTGAAAAGCAGCTCGATGAAGCGATGGAACATTTCAAAGGGAAATATCTTCTTTTCGTAGAAGGTTCTATTCCGATGGCGATGGACGGTCAATACGGAACGATCGGTGCGAAAGCTGAAACGTTTCATGACCACTTACTCCGCTGTGCCGAAAATGCTGCGGCAGTTATTGCGGTAGGAAGCTGTGCAACGTTCGGCGGTATTCCTGCTGCCTCTCCGAATCCTACCGGTGCGGTTGGGGTTATGGACGTTGTTAAAAACAAACCGATTATTAACATTCCGGCCTGTCCGGCCAATCCTGCCAATATGGTCGGGGTGATTTTGCATTATGTTTTGACAGGTCAGGTTCCTGAACTTGATTCACTTCTTCGTCCTAAATTTGCGTTCGGCTATCGTATCCACGATAACTGCGAACGCCGTGCACACTTCGATGCCGGTGAATATGTGGAAGAGTGGGGCGATATCGGTGCCAAAAACAACTTCTGTCTCTACAAAATGGGTTGTAAAGGACCGATGACGTTCAACAACTGTTCGATTGTCCGTTACAATGATGGGGTAAACTGGCCTATCGGAGTCGGACGCGGTTGTATCGGATGTTCAGAACCCGATTTCTGGGATAAATACGCCTATGAGCGTCCGATGTCGGATGCGAAGATCAAAGCGCCTACGGGCGGTGTCGAGAAAACCGTTGACGAATTCGGTTTGGGCATGTTGACCGCAGTCGGTATCGGTATCGGTATTCACGCAGCAGCTAGTGCCATTGCAGGTAAACGAGATAATTCAGGAGAGAGCCATGAGTAAGCACATTGTAGTTGACCCTATTACCCGTATCGAGGGACATTTACGTATCGAAGCGGTCATTGATGAGAATAACACGATTGTCGATGCGTACAGTGCATCGACCATGTTTCGTGGAATTGAGACGATTTTACAAGGACGCGATCCTCGTGACTGCGGACTTTTGGCAATGCGTATTTGCGGTGTATGTACCGGAACCCACTATCAACGCTCCATCGAAGCGGTAGAGGATGCGTTTAATATTACAATCCCTAAAAATGCCCGTCTTGTTCGTAACTTGATCCAAGGTGCACTTTATGTCCATGACCACGTGGTTCATTTCTACCACCTCCATGCACTCGATTTCGTCGATGTGGTCTCTGCCCTCTCAGCCGATCCTGCTAAAACAGCGGAAGAAGCTCGTAAATGGGCGGGTGTTGCGGGTGTAAGCCCGTTTATCGACGGTGAGAGCGAATTTAAAGCGATTCAAGATCGTGTGGCAAAATTTGTCAAACAAGGGCGTCTCGGAATTTTCGGAAACGGCTACTGGGGCAATCCGCATTATAAATTGACTCCGGAACAAAATCTTATCGGTGTTGCCCACTATCTTATTGCGCTGGATGTACAACGTGATTTGGCGAAAATGCAGGCGATTCTCGGCGGTAAAAATCCGCATCCTCAATCGATTGTTGTCGGTGGGGTAACGTGTGTTCAAGATATTCAAAATCCTGCACGTCTTGCATTGTTCAAATCGCTTCTTCTTGAAGGGACTAAATTTGTCAAACAAGCCTATTTACCGGATGTTTATATGGCGGGAACCATGTATGCGGGCGAAGCAACCGATTCTAAAGCGACATTTAGCGAGCTTGTCGGAGGCAAAGGGGTCGGCGGAACCGGCGGAGGACTATTGAACTTCATGAGTTACGGTGACTTCCGTCTCGATGATACCGGTTTTTACAACTCTGCGCTCCTTTTCCCTAAAGGGGTTGTAATGGGTGGCGATATCTCTAAAGTCCTTCCTCTGGATGAAGCAAAAATCATGGAAGACGTGACCCACGCATGGTACAAAGGGGAGAAGCCTCTTCATCCGTATGACGGGCAAACAATCCCTGAATACACCGGCTTGGACAAACGCGCAGACGGTATCGCGTATTTGAAAACCAAAGAAAAATACAGCTGGATCAAATCTCCGATCTACAACGATGCTCGTGTCGAAGTGGGGCCGTTGGCGCGTATGGTGATCGGTGTTGCGGCAAAAGATGAACGCATTACCAAATACGTGACGAACTTCCTTAAACGGGGAAATCTTCCTGTGACTGTCTTGTTTAGTACGGTGGGACGTACTG
>DATDUY010000015.1:0-2052 GCA_035290165.1 Sulfuricurvum sp.
TGAATGAATCCGATATTTTTGATCGTTGAAGATGAACCGATTACATCACGCTTTATCCGTGAGATTATCGAAGATCAAGGATATGAAGTTGCCGGAAGTGCAAAAAGTGCGCTGGAAGCACGAAAATTTTTAGGGCAACAAAAAATCGATATTATCATGATGGATATCAATATACAAGGTTCGGAAGACGGTATTCAACTCTCTCGCAGTTTAGTAGATGATAATGTAGCCATCATTTATATCAGTGCATACAACGACCCGCAGACATTGCAGGAAGCGGCTGGGACAATCCCTTACGGTTTTCTCGTAAAACCTTTTAGAGAAGCGGATTTGATAGCCGTATTGCATATCGTTGTTTCGAAGGTGAAAAAAGAGTATTGGGAGAGGAAAAAACAGACTCAAGAGAAATTTCCGGAGTACTGGCTGGATACGGAACGTAACCGATTGCATTGGTATAGCCAAATTATTGAATTAAGCAAGAATGAGACAATGGCACTTAATCTTTTTATGACGAAACCTGATTCTCCGATTACAATGGAAGAGTTGCGTCAAGCTGTTTGGGGGGATAAGAGTATTGGTGATTCCACTATTCGGGAGCTGATCAATCGGATACGAAACAAAGTGGAGACTTTATCTATCGAAAACATATACGGAACAGGCTATATATTTAAACAATGAGATGACTTTAGGGCAAAATTTAACGATTGAGAATCTTTTGAGCAGTTTTTTGGATGGCTTCTGCAAAATCAAGAAAGAGTTTTTCATCTATTTTTAGGATGGGATAATCTTCATTTTCCATCCATTGTGCTTGTATATTGTACTCATATTCATTGGTTAGGGTATTGAATTGTTCATAAAAATCCAAAATCCAGTTGGGCTCGGCAATGTGAGATAAATCTATGGATATAAAATCGTTTTCACGTTCAGAATCGGTGTCAAGATTGGTAATGACCATAGTAACCCCTCCTTTTCCTAACCCAGTATTTGTAGAAAAATGTGTTTTAAAATTATATTGGATTCTCCTCTAACATTTCACTCTTAAGTTCTAACATTTTGCAAAGTGTTTGTCCAAATTTATGGGTAAAATTACGCCTATGAAAATACTTGTCGATGCCGATGCCTTCCCTAATGCCCTTAAAGAGATACTCCTTCGCGCGGTCTTGAAACGACAAATCACGACGATTTTTATCGCCAACAAGCAGATCGGCATCCCCAATGTCGATCATGTTTCGATGGAGGTGGTAGCACAGGGTCCTGATGAAGCCGATCACCGTATCGCCGAGCTGTGCGAAGCGTGTGATATCGTCATCACCGCCGATATTCCTCTTGCCGATCGAATCGTTACCAAAGGCTCGGTTGGGCTTGACCCGCGCGGAACGATTTACGATGAAAACAACATCAAACATCTCCTCGCGATGCGCAATCTGATGGAAGAGTTACGCAATAACGGAGAGATCACGGGCGGCCCCTCGGCGATAGGGGAAAAGACGGTGCGGGCGTTTGCCGACGGGCTGAATAAATTGCTCTCAAAACGACTCTAAAAGCTCCCCTTTACCCTCGGTAGATTATAATCTACTACTTTTTTTCAAGGCACTTTTTTTATGAGCACAGTCCCACCGTTTACCCACCTTCATCTTCATACCGAATACTCACTTCTCGATGGGGCGAACAAGATTTCCGCGTTAGCCTCACGGGTTAAAGAGCTGGGGATGACGTCGGTTGCGATGAGCGATCACGGGAATATGTTCGGGGCGATTGATTTTTATCAGCAGATGCGCGGAGCGGGGCTTAAACCGATCATCGGGATGGAAGCGTACATCCATAACGGCGAAGATTTAGGGGATAAAACGATCAAACAACGTTTTCACGTTTGTTTGTTTGCCAAAAACGAAGCGGGTTATAAAAACCTCATGTACCTCTCTTCCCAAGCCTATATCAACGGCTTTTACTACTTTCCCCGTATCAACAAACAGCTCCTTCGCGACAACTGTGAGGGGATCATTTGTACTTCGGCGTGTTTGCAAGGGGAGGTGAATTGGCATCTCAATACCA
>DATDUY010000016.1:0-4693 GCA_035290165.1 Sulfuricurvum sp.
TTCGGAAATACTGCATCACCGTGTAGACTTATCTCATACGATAAAAGAGCTTTATCGGCGGACGAAGCGCAGATCACTCATCGTCCTCATCGGCGATTTTTTCGAGATTCCCGATTTACGTCTTCTCGCCAGGAAGCACGAAGTGGTCACTATTGTCGTTCGTGACCGTGCCGAAGAGAACCCTGCCGTGATGGGGTTCAGCGCACTGATCGATCCTGAGAGCGGTGCGGTATTGGAGGGCGATTTTAATGAGCGAAGCGTCAAGCGCTACCATGAACGGGTTAAGGCACATGATGTTGAACTTTTTGAGACTTTCCGAACTCATGGAGTGAGGGCGACAAAACTCTATACGGATGGCAATGCGATTGTCACCTTGCGACGGCTGTTTGAGGGGAGAGTATGAAAGATTTGAACATTCCGATCAATGACATTGCTCCGCTGGTAGAGATACCTGATTATTCGCTTTATTATTTTATCGCGGTGGTTGTCATTACGGTTGCTGTGAGTTTAGCACTTGTGTTAGCCCTCCTCAAACAGATGCGTAAACGTAAAATCAATGTACGTCGTGAGTGGTTCAAAGCACTTTCAACCATCGATTTTTCCGATCCCAAACGTGCTGCCTATTCGATCAGTGAACGGGGGAGAGTGTTTGCCTCCGATAATGAACGAACTTTAAAAGCGTATCACAATCTCTTCGAACGTTTGGCCCCCTACAAATATGCTCCGAGGGTAGAGATGATCGATGAGGAGACGCGGGGGTATTACCGTCTCTATTTAGAGATTATCGATGTTTGAGGGGATCTACTTTCAATTTCCCAAACTCAGTTTTATCCTTTTTTTCTTTTTAGCGTGCGAGGCGTTGTGTCCCCTGCGTACCAATCCCCTCTATTTTCCTCGAACTTTGTTATTCGGTGAATCGGAGACGAAACCGCCCCTTTGGATATGGATTGCGAAATGGGCGATGATTTCACTCTTTATCGTCGCACTGATGTCACCGGTACGGGAGATTAATGAGAAACCAAGCGGATATGATATTCTCCTCGCCCTCGATCCCCAATCGCTTACTCCCAAAACGCTCCGAGATATTCAGACATTTATTGAAGGGCGGGAGAATGATCGTTTTGCCCTTTATGTTCCTGCCTCCTCAGATGTTTTAATCCCCCTCACGGATGATTACGAGAGAGTAGTAAAGATCGTTACACAGTTGAGTGTCATCCCCTCAAAGGAGAAGATAACACGGCAGATTGATCGGTTTTTTTCTACTACTTCCGAGGGGAGAGGATGGGTTATAATCGTCTCTGAAGAGCCTGAAACATTTGTCCGATCTCTTCCGGTGGATAAGGAGATATCTATTATCAGCCCCCGTGAGGATTGGGTTGACGCGATTGAACACTCCCATCCCCCCTTTCGTGTGATCGGGGCGCAAAAATATTATGAGTATTTTTACATTTATCCCCTCTTTATCGGATTTTTATCCATGTTAGCCTATCTGTACGGACGTAATCAGAAGGGACTCCAATGAGTTTTTTGCATCCGGAGTTTTTAGGATGGCTTTTGGTGCCGACACTCATCCTTTTTTATTTTTGGCTCACCCAAAAACCGCGTAGAACGCTCGGTTTGAGAGAAGAGATACTCGAAAAACTGCGCGCTCCCGAGACAACTATGGGATTGCAGGGGAGAAATACCCTTTTTCTCCTCTCCTCCGTGCTGCTGATTATCGCCATGGCACAACCGGTGGTTCTCGATTCAACTCCGATGAGGGGCGAAGAACTTCATATCGTGATGGCTATCGACAGAGGAGAAGAGAACTTTGAGCAGACCCGTTCCCTTGCCCTCTCAACCCTTTATACCATTTTGGGTGAAGAGATAGAACTGGTAGCATTTGATGAGAAGGTATACGGTATTTCCCCCCGCAGCAATGACGGAGGGATATTGGGTGAATTGATACGACATTTGTCCCCCTCTTCGAAACGGTTCAATCAAATCCTTTTAGACGAAAAGCTTTCACAGAGGGACGATGCTGATATGGTAGTCGTAATCACACCCCAGCCGATTGAGAGTGATCGCTTCTTAAGCGTCTCTTCGTCGGCGGATGTTAAGAGAGTCCATGAAAAACTCCTTTATCTTCGAGACGCCCATCGATTGAGGGCGCATATCCCCCTCTTTTTCTATCCGTTGGGATTGGCGATGGTGTTGATCCTTTTTGCCCTCTCATCAATGAGCAAACGTCAAAGCGTACGTGTGGGAACGGTGCTTATCCTTTTTAGTCTGTCGCCGGAATCCGGCAAGGCGGGAATATTAGATTTTAAACTTCTGCGAGACGCTTCCCAAGCGTATGAAGCAGGAGCATATGAGAAAAGCGAACGTCTTTATGCGCAGTATCAGAGGGAACACGATTCCCCGCAGGTACGCTATAACCGTGCAAATGCCCTCTACAAGTGCGGGCGTTATGAGCGAGCCCGCTACTGGTATAAGAGGGTCTATACGACTGATCCTCTCTTGAGCGCGCGGGTAGAGCATAATTTAAGAGAGAGTATGGCTAAGATAGAAGAGAGGGCAGAGCAAAAAAAAGGTGGAACAAAAGATACAGTAGACGCGAAAGCTCCGTCTGTATCCCAACCGCTCAAGCGGTTTAAGAGAGAAACAAAACTTTTTGAATGGTGATTATTTAAAAATATCGTAGAGTTTATTGGCACCCTTCATTTCGCGGCGAAGTTCTCCATACTCTTTATTTTTGAGTGCTGTTTTGAGGGTTTGAAGTTCAACTTCAAAGAGCTCTATCGCTTCGAGGACGTTTTCACGGTTTTGACGAAAAATATCTTCCCACATAGCGGGAGAACTTTTAGCCAGTCGGCTCATGGAGCGAAATCCCCCTGCTGCGAGGGTAAGGATATTCTCTTTCTCCTCTTGGGCTAACACGGTGTTGGCAAGAGCATACGAGATAACGTGGGGCATGTGGCTGATAAATGCCGCATGGCGGTCATGCTGGGCAGCCCCCATAGTACGTATCTGCATACCGATCGCCTGAAAAATACGCAGTGCCGTATCGCGCTGTGTATCGCCGCTGTGTTCCAAGTCGCACAACACGACTACTTTCTCCGCGTATAACCCTTCCAGTGCGGCACTGGGACCAAACTGTTCTGTCCCCGTCATCGGATGGGCGGCGACGACATTTCTTCGGATAACAGCAGGGATCGCATCGACGATAAGGGCTTTTGTAGACCCCAAATCAATCAGCGTTTTATCGCTTCCTGCCAAGTCAGTTGATTTTTGAAGAAAATCGATAACACCGTCTACAGGAATGGCTAAAAAAATCACATCGCAGTGGGCTTTAAGCTCTTCAAAACTCATAAAAGATTCGACCAGCCCCCGCTGCAAGGCGATCATTTGATGCTCTTCGTTATGATCGCATCCGATAATGGAGGAGATAAAGGAACGGTGTTTGAGGGCAAGCGCCATCGAACCACCCATTAACCCTAACCCTACAATACCGATTTTCATGACACCCCTTTGACTCTAATGGTGCCATTTTAACCCTTTTAAGTTTAATTTACAGAACTATTAATCGTTAGAGTGATAGAATGGGAGACTATTTTAACGCAATGGAAATTTTGGCTTGAAAACAATTACCCTCTCATTGATAGTCGCGAGTGCATTGGCACACGCATCTACGCAAAACGTCCAGTCGATTCAGTATGATGGAATGATCCATATTTCCGAGACCGTTGCAAAACGTCTTAATGAGGTTAAGATCGGTGCTCCTTTGGATGCTACCGCAGTAGACAAAACGATTAAGAACTTCTTCGAGCAGGGTTATTTCGAAGACGTATGGGCTGAAGAGGATGAAGGGAAAGTGACTTTCCACTTTAAAGAAAAACCGATTATCTCTAAAATCGAACTCAAAGGGTACAAAGAGAACGATGAAGAGGCGCAGAAAACACTGCTGCAGATCGATAAAGGTGCCCTTTATGATGAAAAAAGACTCGAAAGTGCTAAAAAACGAATCGTTGAAGCTCTGAGTCAAGACGGTAAAATCGATTCGGTTGTTGAGATCGATAGTGAAAAACTGGACAACGGCAGTATGCAGGTCACCTTTATCGTCAATGAGGGTGAAGAGATTATCATTAAAAAACTCACCTATGCGGGTGTCCTGACCCAAGATAGTGATGATTTCGACAGTATGATCGCTAACAAAGAGAAAGATTTTATGGGATGGATGTGGGGGCGTAACGACGGCAAGATGAAAGTCGCCGAGTTACAGTACGATCCGTTGCGTATCCGTGATTTTTACATGCAGCACGGCTATCTTGATGCGAAAATTGACGAACCGTTTGTAGCGGTCGATTTCGATCACTACGAAGCACAGATGAGCTATAGTATTTTTGAGGGGGATATCTATCGCGTATCCGATATTTTGGTTTTCCAAGATACACAGGTAATCGAGGATAAAGAGCTTCTTGAGATTATTGCGTTAGAGAAAAACAAACCGTTTAATATCAAAACGTTCCGAGAAGATGCGGAGCGGATCAAAACGAAAATTGCCGATTTGGGGTATGCCTACGTTCAGGTTCAGCCGGATTTGAAAAAAGACAAAGAGGCTCAAAGTGTTGATGTCGTCTACCGCATTACTCCGGGCAAAAAAGTACGTATTCGTAACGTAATCGTTTCGGGTAACAACCGTACCCTTGACCGC
>DATDUY010000017.1:0-4344 GCA_035290165.1 Sulfuricurvum sp.
CGATGGCACGAAGATATTCCTGAGCGGTTGCAGGGAGGTCTTCAAATCGGCGAACCCCCTCCGTTTTATCCCATCCAGCAAACGTTTTATAAACCGGTTTCACATTCTCTAAATCAAGCGGCATATAATCGATCACTTCACCGTTTACTTCGTATGCGACACACACTTGAACTTCTTCGAAACCGTCCAGTACATCGAGTTTCATTATAGAGAGATCATCACATCCGTTCAAACGGCTCGCATAGCGACACGCTACGGCATCAAACCAACCGCAGCGACGAGGACGACCTGTTGTGGTACCGAATTCATGCCCTTGTTTGCGCAAACGTTCACCGATTTCTCCGTGATCTTCACTCGGGAAAGGGCCGTTTCCGACACGGGTACAGTACGCTTTGACGATTCCCGTTACTTTGCCGATATCTTTAGGGTTAACGCCTAAGCCCGTACACGCACCCGCAGAAATCGTCGATGAGCTGGTAACATAGGGATAGGTTCCGTGATCGATATCGAGCATCGTCCCCTGCGCACCCTCTAGGAGGATTTTTTTATCCTCATCCATAAGTTTCCATGCCATTTGGGTCGTGTTTGCCAAAAATGGAACCAACGCCTCTGCAAACGTAGTAAGCTCTACTGTTAACTCTTCTTTGGTTGGCAATGAAATCTCTAACGCTTGAAAAATAGCTTTGTTTTGCTCGAAATATTCCATTACACGGTTCGTAAGAGTCGCAACATCGCGAAGCTCACCCAGACGAAATCCTGCACGAGCGATTTTTTCACTGTATGCCGGTCCGATACCGCGACCCGTCGTACCGATCGCTTTTTCACCTCGAAGTTTCTCTTTCGCTTGGTCAATCAACGTGTGAAACGTCAAAATCATGTGTGCCGATTCAGAGACAAACAAACGCCCTAAAAGATTATCAAACTGTTTCATCTCTTTGATAAGTGCTTCAGGAGAGACAACTACGCCGTTACCGATGATGTTGATCGCTTTCGGGTTTAAAATCCCTGATGGGATCAAGTGAAGGGCGTGAGTTTTGCCATCAACAACGATCGTATGACCGGCATTATGTCCCCCTTGATAACGGGCAACACAATCGTATTTTTGCGCGAGCAAATCGACGATCTTCCCTTTTCCTTCGTCTCCCCACTGAATCCCTACTATTAAATCCGCTTTCATAAATAATCCTATTTTAGTTATTGGTGTAATGCGTCGATCAACGCATCAGTATAAATGGCAAATCCGACTGAAACAGTCTCGTCGCTTTTGTAGCGTCCGCCCATCGCATAGACCTCATTACCCTCGATGACACGGAAAAAAAGCTCATCATAATAGAGCATTTTAGCGTAATAAAGGGGAGCGATAACCACATTAGGGTATTCTAGGGCTTCACAAAGCTCTTTGATCTTAATCAATTCAGGTCGAATCGATTCAGGAACGATTGCGGCAACTTCATCGATCTCACTGGCATGCTGCATATAGACCAAACGTGTCACCCAATCGATTTTAAGGGATAAGAACTTCTCGATGTTGACATGTCGAAAATCATCCAAATGCAGACCCAACATCTCGGAGAGGATACGGGGAATATTAATATTCGATATTTGCAACAAAGGGGCAATCTTCATCTCATTTAAAATCCGTGTCGCTTGGGTGAGCGCTACCGAGAGATTCGGCTCATCGATAATTTCCACTCCGATTTGATACTGCTCATCAGCGGGATAACGGTACACTGGTTGTATGTAGAACCATTTTTTGTGTTCCGTATTGCCCCCGAGACGTTTATTGAGGATACGAACCACGTCAATCGTCGAATCGGCACGGAGGCTGATCGGATGATTTTCGCTGTCATTCACACGGATAAGCTCACGCTGATCGCAAACGCTCATGTGCTGATGGTACGAAAAAAGCGGCGTGATGATCTCTTCAAATCCCGCATCACACAAAAGTGTGCTTGCTTTGGTTTCAATGGTGCGCTTGGTCTTTGCGGTTGCGGCAAAGTAGAGTTTTGAGCCCTCAGGAATTTCGTGTTCAAAAACCATAATACTACAATCCAAAGTAGACGGTATTGAACACGCGGTTCGCAGTTCCGTCATACGCACGGCGTCCCATTTTATCGAGTGCCAATTCCACTGCGTTAGCTGCCCAACATGCTTCATACGGAGCAATGAGTCCCATGTGATTGATACGGAAAATCGAATCTTTGATATGGTCTTGTCCGCCGGCAACATTTATATCAAAACTTTTGAGGGTTGAGCGGATTTTTTTCGCTTCCGCGTCCCCTACCGTCGTCATCGAATCAGCAGGATTAGTAGGATAGATAGATAGACCGATCGCACCCATCGCTTCACGGGTTGCTTGCGCACGACGCGCTGTATCGGCGTACAACTTATCGAGTCCGCCTTCGGCTTTGATCCGGTTCAAAATAGACTCTAAACCGATGGTAATCGTCGTTGCCGCCGTCCATGCCGTCGTATTTTTACGCTGATTTTTGATCTCGGTTGCGAGGTTGAAATAATACCCTTTACCGCTTCCGATTTTCTCAATCGCCGCATTGGAAAGCCCCATAATCGCAAGTCCCGGAGGGAGCATTAACGCTTTTTGGCTCCCTGAGATGAGACAGTCGATATTAGTGACATCGATTTTCTCAACGCCTACCGCTGTGATACCATCGGCGATCACCATGATGGCTGGGTTGTGTGCTTTGACGGCACACGCAATTGCTTCGACACTGTGGCGAAGACCACCCGCACTTTCGCAGATTTGGATCGCAATAGCGTCAATATCAGGGTTCGCGTTTAATGCCGCTTGTACTTCCTCTACCGTAGCAGGAGTGTCCCATTCGTGTTTGATCTCGACATTAGCGATTCCGTGAGCAACAGCAATCTTGCCGAAACGCTCACCGAATTTTCCCGAGTTAATCGAGAGAAGTTTGGAATGGGCGAGATTGATTACCGCACCTTCCATAGCTCCGGTTCCTGAGGATGCCAACATCAACACCTCATCCATCCCAAGGAGTTCAAATAACAATGTGCGGGTTCGCTCAAATATCGCTTCGAACTCAGGGGTACGGTGGTGCAGCGTCTCTCCTGCCATCGCAACACGGACAGATTCAGGTACGGGGGTAGGACCGGGGGTAAAAAGTAACATTCAAAAATTCCTTGAGGGAAAGTGTCATAAATCCGCGCATTTTATCCTATGTGAGGTTAGGGGAGGTTTAAGGGGTGAGGCTATGGTACAATTACAGCAAAAAAAGAGCTCAATTATGACCTTATTTGACGCATTAATCCTCGGAGCCCTTGAAGGGGTAACTGAATTCCTCCCGATCTCTTCAACAGGCCATCTTATCCTCGCTTCACAATTGTTGGGATTGGAGCAAACCAACGCCCACAAGGCGTTCGAAGTCTCTATCCAACTCGGAAGTATCCTCGCCGTTTTATTCCTCTATGCCAAGCGGCTGTTGCAGGATAAAATGTTGTGGCTTAAAATCGGTGTCGCTTTTTTACCGGCAGGTGCTTTGGGATTTTTATTTTATAAACAGATCAAAGCTCTTTTCGGTGTCGAAACGGTGAGTATTATGCTGATTGCAGGGGGGATCGTCTTTCTTATTTTCGAGTATCTTCGACGTGACAAACCCATCGATGCGGGAAAAGATATCTCTGAACTGAGCTTTAAAGAGGCGTTTACCATCGGCGTCTTTCAAAGCCTCTCGATGATCCCCGGAACCAGCCGCTCTGGTGCCACCCTCATCGGCGGATTGATTATGGGGCTGAATCGTAAAAGTGCCGCAGAATTTTCATTTCTCCTCGCCATTCCCACGATGATTATCGCAACCGCTTACGATCTCATCAAACACCGCAATGAAATGGTCGTGGATGATTATTTCATGCTTACGGTAGCATTTATAACGGCATTTGTATTTGCCCTCGCAACGGTCAAACTTTTCGTCGCCTTCGTCAGCCGTCACACTTTCACCCCGTTTGCGATTTATCGCATCGTTGTCGGAGTAATCTTCTTTTACTTGGTGGCAATGCTTCCGGCGTGAGAGCGTAAAAACTTAATCTGATCGATCAAAATTCTCGCCAATTCCAACGCTTTGGAACGGTGAGAAAGCCCTTTTTTCACATCGTTTGGCAATTCACCCAATGTTTGCGTATATCCGCTTGGAATAAAAATCGGATCGTATCCAAAGCCATTCTCGCCTCGCAATTCCGTAATAACATCCCCGTGCATCCATCCGTGTACACAGTTCTCCCCTTCGCGTGACACAATCGCAATCGCCGCCGTATAATGGGCAGGTGAGGTCTCCAGCGCTTTTTCTTTTAATGACTCAACCAGTTTAAGGA
>DATDUY010000018.1:0-8920 GCA_035290165.1 Sulfuricurvum sp.
AATATTATTTTGCTCTAAGATATCGATTACATCGCTGGTGAGGGTACGAACCGCCACTTTAAAGGTTTCATTCCCTTTCATACGCATAAAACACCCTGCCGCTTCACGATCCAGTTCATCGTGCGCTGAGCCGCTTCCGCCGTTTGGTGTCATAAGTAAATCAGCGAATGAGCCGTCAGAACCGGTGTGTATGTCAATTATGGCTTCGGATTTATTCTCTGTAGCGCTGATTACAGCCGCTCCGGCACCGTCACCGAAGAGAATGCAGGTTCCTCGATCGGTGTAATCGGTAATACTGCTGAGTCGCTCCGCTCCGACGACGAGTACATTTTTTTTCATTCCCGATTCAATAAACGCTTTTGCAATACTCAGGGCATAAACAAATCCGGTACACGCAGCCGATATGTCAAAAGCGGTCACTTTTTCTAAACCCAGTTTGGTAGCGATAATGGTTGCGGTGGAAGGCATACAGAAATAATCGGGAGAGATGGTAGCACAAATGAGCATATCGATTTGGTTTTTATCGATTCCGGCACGCTCAATCGCTTTTTCTGCTGCTTTTACACCCATATCACTGGTGGTTTCGTTTTCCGCAGCAATATGACGCTCTTTAATTCCGGTACGTTTTGTAATCCACTCATCCGTGGTGTCCACCATTACTTCAAGCTCAGCATTGGTAAGGATTTTAGAGGGAACATAAGCTCCGATAGAACGAAACGCAGCGTACATAATTAGCCTTTATGAAGAATCGACGTTATTTTTTAAGCTCTTCGAGACGCTTTTCAATATGATCGTTTACGCCGGTATTAACGTAGCGAATCGCTTGAAAAATTGCGTTCTTAATTGCTTTTGGATTACTTTTGCCGTGACTGACGATAGCACACCCTTTGATACCGACCAAAGGAGCACCGCCGATTTCAGCGTAATCGATCTGTTTTTTGAGTAATTTAAATACTTTACGCATCAAGAGTGCACCGGTAATAGCCACCGGTGATTTACGGATATATTCTTTGATGAAGTAGCTGATCGTCGATGCTACCCCCTCAGAAGCCTTGAGTACAAGGTTCCCGATAAATCCGTCACATACGATGACGTCACAACTGCCGTCAAAAATATTGTTCCCCTCGACATTACCGATAAACCCTTGTTGCCCTTCGAGCAATTTGAATGTTTCTTTAGTAACTTCGTTTCCTTTGGAATCTTCTTCGCCGTTGGCAAGAAGTCCGACACGCGGATTATCCAGTTTAAACATATCCTGAGCGTAGTAGTATCCCATAATTCCGAATTGAAAAAGGTGTTCGGCTTTACAATCAACATTGGCACCGGCATCCATCAGGATACTGCGTTTGCCGCTTTTTGTCGGCATTGAAGTAACCAACGCAGGACGCAAAACATTTTTGAGTCGTCCGAGTCGGAGTGTCGCTAATGTCATCGTCGCACCGCTATGGCCTGCACTGACAACACCGTCTGCTTCACCGTTACGGACGAGTTCTATCGCTTTATAGATAGAGCTCTCTTGACGCTTCAACGCATCGGTAGCCGCATCACCCATATCGATAACATCATCTGCTTCGACAATTAAAATCTTATCTTTATAGCCCTTAGGTAATAAAGATAAAATCTCATCTTTTTTACCAACTAGAATCGGTTGAAAACTCATTTCTTTGAGTGCTTCAAGTGTCCCTTTAACAATCGGTTCGGGACCGAAGTCCCCGCCCATTGCATCAATTGCAATTCTAATCATCGATTATTTATACTCACCGGTTGTCGGGTTGACATAGTGAGACAATTTGTACGTGCCGTCTTTATCTTTTACGGGACGAGCAAGAGAAATTTTATAGTGAGTTCTGCGTTTTGCGGCGCGAGAATGACTCACTCTTCTTTTTGGTACTGCCATCTTTTATAGTCCTTTCTATTTGGTTTTAGAACTCTCGATCTAACGAGGTTCCTTCGCAGTTTTCGCAACAAAAATAGTCGCTTTTGATTAGTTCGATTTCAGATTTAAAAAGCTCTTCTAAATCAATCATCGATTTGTCGATTTCGACGACATCCAACTCTTCGTCGTTGCCTTCGTATAATCCATCGCTAAGGCAAAAAGTTATCTCTTCGTTCAGAGACTTTTCGACCTCTTCGGCACATAGATCACAAGGGATCGAAATACTCCCTGTAATTGTACCGTTTAATTGGGCAAGATTGCTTTTTTTCAGGATTAAATCACCTGAAAAAAGAGCATTGTCACTATTTACCTCAAAGTGAAGCGGCTGTGATCCCAATTTTCTAAATGTTATTTTCATGACAATTACGAAATTTCGCGTCCTGAAAAGAAAAATGCGATTTCATTTTTAGCGTTCTCAACTGAATCGCTTCCATGAACGGCATTCGCATCAATGTTTTCAGCAAAATCAGCACGGATAGTTCCCGCTTCTGCTTCTTTAGGGTTTGTAGCACCCATTAAATCACGGTTTCTAAGAACAGCGTTTTCGCCCTCAAGAACAGTGATAACAACTGGGCCGCTTACCATGAAATCAACGAGATCGTTGAAGAAAGGGCGTGCAGCATGCACTGCGTAAAACGCTTCTGCGTCTTGACGACTAAGCTGAACTTTTTTGGTAGCTGCGATCTTAAGACCATCAGTCTCAAAACGATCCAAAATTTTACCGATGACGCCTTTTGCTACAGCATCTGGCTTGATGATTGACAATGTTTGTTCCATCAATGCTCCTGTTTTGTGTGTATAAAATAGAGCGGGATTATAGCGAAACAATAATTTAAGTAATATTAAAGATGAGGAAAATAAGAAAAATGGGGGAAAAGTGCGTAACCAAAGGGAAATAAATCTCTTTGGTTACAAAACGTATTAATTTACGACGTTTGCTCTTGAAGAACGCATCTCAGCAGTAACATCATCACGGTGTGATGGACTTGCACCGATTTCATCCCACGTGATACAACCCTCTGTTGGACAGGCTGTTGCACATGCAGGTTCATCGTGGTGACCGACACACTCGACACATTTGTCAGCGTAAACGTAATAAACTTCTTCACCCGTTGGGTTATCGTCCTCGTCTACGATCGCTTCTACCGGACACTCATCGATGCAAGCGCCGCAGTTAATACAGGTATCATTAATGACTACTGCCATAGGATTCTCCTTGGTTAATATAAATATGGGGTAACTATAACAGAAGAATTTTAAACCCACCTAAAAAATAGGTGGGGTGAATGAAGAATATTTGAGGAGTGTTACAGTATTGTAAGTTATAGCCCTAAATAGGCTTTAATTGCGTCAACTTTGTCGGTTTTTTCCCATGTAAATTCAGGAAGTTCACGTCCGAAATGACCGTATGCAGCTGTTTTACGATAAATAGGGCGAAGTAAATCAAGCGATTCAATAATCCCTTTCGGTGTGAGGTTAAAGAGTGCTTTTACGCAGTTCTCTAACTTTTCTTCGCTCACGATAGCAGTTCCGTGAGCATTCACCATAATGGAGATCGGTTTAACAACGCCGATTGCATATGACACTTGGATAGTAGCACGTTCGCATGCACCCGAAGCGACGAGATTTTTAGCAACATAACGGGCTGCATAGGCGGCTGAACGATCCACTTTGGTAGGGTCTTTTCCGCTGAACGCACCGCCGCCGTGAGGACATGCCCCGCCGTAGGTATCGACGATGATTTTGCGTCCCGTTAGTCCCGCATCCCCTTGAGGACCGCCGATGACAAATTTACCGGTCGGGTTAATATGATAGACGATGTTCGGGCTTATCAGCTCTGCGGGGATAACGTATTTGATCACTTCGTTGATAACATCGAGGTGAAGTCTCTCCTGCGAGATCTCGGGAGCATGCTGGGTTGATACAACGACGGTTTCCACAGAGACCGGCTTGTCATCCACGTATCGGATACTCACTTGGGTTTTACCATCAGGACGGAGGTAGGGGATAATTCCCTCTTTGCGTACTTGTGCCAGTCTTTCAGCAAGGCGGTGAGAGAGATAAATCGGCAGCGGCATTAACACATCGGTTTCACGACACGCGTACCCGAACATCAATCCCTGATCTCCCGCTCCGATTTCACCGTCTTCTTGGTCAACCCCTTGGTTAATGTCGGGAGATTGTTCACCGATACCGTTAAGGACGGCGCATGAGCGGTAATCAAATCCATAGGTCGCGTCGGTATAGCCGATTTCGCGAACGACCTGACGGGCGATCTCTTGCATCGGTGCGTAGGCGGTCGTTTTGAGCTCACCCGCAATGACACAAAACCCGTTAGATACAAGCGTTTCACACGCTACACGTGCTTTGGGATCATGCTCAATAATGTAATCGAGAATCGCATCGCTGATTTGATCGGCCATTTTGTCCGGATGCCCTTCGGTGACCGATTCGGAAGTAAAAATATACTCTTTTGGCATAAGAATCCTTGGGTAAAATTTTTAAAATTTTGTGGTTGGGCGGATTATAGCAAATTGCTTTTTAAGAAATCTCTTTCCCAAAAAAACTCAATCCATTCATGCGCTTCATGTAAGTAAAAGTCGGGTTGGAGCAGGGCTGAAGATTTGGAAAAGAGAGTAACAATTTTAAATTCGCAACTCGGATACCCTGAGTGTAAAAACGGCATAAGTTCCGCGAGTGTTTGTCCGCTGTCAACAATATCATCAACCACAAGAACCCGTTTGGAGTGACTCAAGTCACATTTTCCGGAAATAGTGACGCTGTCTCGCTGAGTATCGCCGTCATAACTCTCCACGCGGATGCTTTGGAGATTTCGAATATCCAGACTCATTGAGAGGGCGTGAGCAAGGCTCATACCGCCGCGCGCAACAGCGAGAATCGTATCGGCTTGGAAGGGTTCGCAAAGTGCACTCAGAGGCTGAAGATCGTTTTTAAAGTGTTCAAATTTATAGTGTAACATTTTGAAATCATACCCTAAGTGCAACTACGCTATAATAAAACATCAATTAAAGCGCAGTTATTTTGCGCAGCCAAATGGGGTTTCAATCTTCAAAAGGCATTAACGAATAGGAAGTCTATGAAAAAATTAGCGATTATCGGTCGTCCGAACGTCGGAAAAAGTTCCCTCTTTAACCGTTTGCTCAAACAGCGTGATGCAATCACCTCCGAGCAGGCAGGTACGACACGGGATGTCAAAAAACGGGTTGCCGTTGTGGTGGATAAAGAGGTAGAAATTCTCGATACGGGAGGTTTGGATGAGGGGTGTGAACTCTTCGACCGAATCAAAGAAAAATCCCTCAAAGCGGCGCATGAAGCCGATATTATCCTCTTTATGGTGGACGGGAAAAGTCTCCCTGAAGAGGATGACAAAAAGCTTTTTTATGAGCTTGAGAAAATGGGAAAAGCGATTGCTTTGGTGGTCAATAAAATTGACAATGATAAGATGCAAGAGAAATTGTGGGAGTATTATGAGTTCGGAACAGACCGTATTTTCGGTATTTCCGTTTCCCATAACCGTTCGGTTTTGCCGCTTCTCAACTGGATTGCATCGGAATTGCCTGAATCCTCTATCGTCAAGCCTGAAGCCGAAACGGTAGAAGAAGATGAGATGGACGGATTTGCTGCGGCACTAAAAGCCTCTTCGGATGATGAAGAGTTTGACGAGGATGAGGACGATGGATTCTTTATCCCCGAAGAAGAAGATGAAGAAGAGGAAACGTCGATTGAAGCACTCGAAGAGGCGTATCGCGGAATCGTAAAAGAGTATGAAGCGGGTGACGTTAACCAGATGAAAGTAGCGATCATCGGTCGTGTCAATGTTGGGAAAAGCTCATTGCTTAACGCATTGCTCGGAGAAGATCGCTCGGTTGTAAGCTCGGTAGCAGGGACAACCATCGATCCGATCGATGAGATGGTAGAGTATCAAGATAAAAAAATTACCTTTATCGATACGGCGGGGATTCGCAAACGGGGAAAAATTCTCGGAATCGAAAAATACGCCCTTATGCGTACCGAAGAGATGTTAGAGACGGCGGATATCGCCCTTCTCGTCCTCGATGCGTCACAGCCGTTTATGGATTTGGATGAGAAAATCGCGGGGTTTGTCGATAAAAACCGACTTGCGTGTTTGATCGTTCTCAACAAATGGGATCTGGCACCGAAAGAAGATTACGACAAAATTATGACAGAAGTACGAGACCGTTTTAAATTTTTGAGCTATGCACCGATCATCACGATTTCAGCGCAGAGCAAACAGCGGGTACACAAAATCTTTGATATGCTCCTCAAAATCAATGAGAACTATTCACAGCGTATTTCGACCGGTAAACTCAACGAGGTTATCCAAACGGCAATGCGCAAACATATCTTGCCGAGTATCAATGGTATGAATATCCGTCTTTACTTCGCAACGCAGTACGATATCCGTCCGCCGCGTATCGCATTGATTATGAACAAACCGCAGGGACTCCATTTCAGTTATCGCCGATATTTGACGAATCAGTTACGAGAGCAGTTTGATTTCGAGGGGACTCCGGTACTCTTTAAAGCGAAAGCAAAAAATACGAATCGAAGACCGAAACCGCATAAAACAAGAGCGATGTGGTAAGCTAAAGCCTGTGGGCTTTTAGCTTTTAAAACGGTTTAACGATTACGAGCGCAACAATACCGATCAGTAGCAAGGTCGGTACTTCATTATAGAGTCGAAAAAACTTCCCGCTTTTATACGCCGTGTTCTCTTTGAGTTTCAAACGGTAATGCCCGAGTGTGAAAAAGTAGCCGATCAAAATAGCGACTAGGGTCATTTTCGCGTGCATCCATCCCCCCATTTGAAATACATTAACCCCGTTATACTGCTGTGTTGACATAATGATCAACGCGATTCCTGAGAGCAAAGTTGCCCAAAATGCGGGGACACCGATGTATTTATAAATCTTCATCTCCATTACTTCGACGACATCGATAAAACCTTGATTGGTACCGTTTTCGACATGGTAGACAAAAAGACGTGGAAGATAGAAGAGTACCGCAAACCATGAAACCATCGAAATAATATGAAACCAAAGCATCCAGCTGTACATGGTTGTCTCCTGTTAGTAAAATAATCCGAAGATTACCCTAAAAAGATTAATAACTACAGGTGTTTTTTGACCCAAGCGATAATTTGAGGGGTCGCTAATGCACCGCTGAACTGATCGATGATGCGGTTGTTTTTAAAAGCGATGACGGTGGGGATGGAGCGAATACCGAAACGTGCACCGAGTTGTTGAAGCTCTTCGGTATTGATTTTAATGAATTGCGCTTTGAGGGGAAAGTGTCGTGCCGCCTCTTCGAACGAGGGTGCCATACTCCGACATGGACCACACCACGGTGCCCAGAAATCAGCGATGATAAGACGTTCATCATTGAGCATTAAGCGATCGAAACTCTCTGTAGTAACGGATAAGGGTTTTGTATCGAGTAAAGAACCTTTGCAGTGGCCACAGGCGGCTTTTACGTAGGAGTCTTTCACCGGAACAGCATTCACCCCCCCGCAATGGGGGCAGAGGAGATTGATTTTAGACATGGATTACTCCGTGAGCTCTTCTTCAACGACTTCGATATCACGGATCGATGAAGTGTGGTGATCTTTGACTTTGTCATGGAGGCGGCGGAGCGCTTTGTTGGCACGTTCGATCGCCAGATCGATGGCGGTATCAAGATCTTCATCGACATCAGAGATGACAACAGGTTGTGCGTGGGCGATGTGCATATCAAATTCAACACCGACCCCTTTTTTTTCTTTGGTAATCATTACATTGACGGTGGTAATATCAAGATGGAAACGTTTAAAATTTTCGATAGCAGTAGCAATATGGTCATTTAGATGTTGGGTAAGTTTGATGTCTTTGGAGCGAATTTGTACATTCATAGGTAATCCTTTGTGTAGTGAGACTTGAGAAAAATATAGCATATCTTTTCTTAAGAGGAAGCTTAAGAGACTCTGCGGTAAAATATTCACTATTCAAGGAGATAATTTTGAGAGTATTAACAGGTATCCAGACATCCGGTGATTTACATATTGGAAATTATTTTGGTTCGATCAAACCGATGATTGAATCGCAGCAAGAACATGAGGTCTTTGCATTTTTGGCAAACTATCATGCAATGACGACGATTAGTGACGGTGAGCGGTTAGCCATGTTGACAATGCAAGCGGCAACCGACTTTTTAGCACTCGGGATGGATCCGCAGAAAAGCACTTTTTGGGTGCAGTCGGATGTAAAAGAGGTGTTGGAACTCTACTGGGTGTTATCGAGTTTCACTCCGATGGGATTGCTGGAGCGGGCGCACAGTTACAAAGACAAAGTGGCAAAAGGGATTGCGAGTAATCATAACCTGTTTTCCTATCCCGTTTTGATGGCGGCGGATATCTTGCTGTTCGGTTCAGAGGTCGTACCTGTCGGGAAAGATCAAATTCAACACGTTGAGATCGCCCGCGATATCGCGATCAAGTTTAATAACCAATACGGCGATATCTTCACGATCCCTGAGTTTCGTGTCGATGAAAATGTCGCAACCGTCCCGGGGATTGACGGACAGAAGATGTCAAAAAGCTACGGAAATACGATCCCTATTTTCAGTGAAGAGAAAATGCAGTCGAAAATCATCAAAAAGATCGTGACCGAAGCGGTACCGATGGAAGAACCTAAAGAATTCGAGGGGTGCAATGTCTATAACATCGCTAAGCTGTTTTTGGATTATGAAGAGCGTTCGGCACTTCAGGATCGATACAAGCGCGGCGGAGAAGGGCATGGACACTTCAAGCTCTATACCCATGACGTGATTTGGGAATATTTCCGACCGTATCGTGAGCGACGTGCCTATTATGAAGAGCATCAGGACGAAGTACGCGATATCTTAAAATCCGGTGCGGCAAAAGCGAGTGCGGTTGCGCAACCGATTATTGAAAAAGTCCGTTCCGTT
>DATDUY010000019.1:0-9888 GCA_035290165.1 Sulfuricurvum sp.
CGATCTATAAAAAAGTTGAAACGACAGATTGATGCATAAGATTTTGTCACATTAAAAAGGAAGAAGCGTAATGAAAAATAAAACAATAGTTGAACGTATTTTGCTGGTGGATGATAGTAAAACCTTGGCAAAATTGATCAGTTTAAAAGTCAAAAGTGAACTGAAAATCGAGATTGATGTTGCCTATTCTCTATCTGAGGCAGAGCTTTTTACGAAAAAATATACCTATACTTTAGCAATTCTTGATCTTAATCTCCCCGATGCTCCCAACGGGGAAGTCGTCGATGTGATACTTAAAAAAAATATCCCCTCCATTGTTTTGACGGGGAGCATTGATAAAGCATTTCGCAAGGTGATGCTAAAAAAAGATATTATCGATTACATTTACAAAGGGGGGATACATGATATCGACTATCTGATTGATATCATTAAAAGACTCCTCAAAAATCGTCAACATAAAGTGATGGTGGTCGATGATTCGTCGCTGTTTCGCAATCAGATGAAAAAGATGGTTGAAAATATGTTTTTTCAAGTTTACGCGCTGGCTCACGGCGAAGAGGCGCTGTTGATTCTGGAAGAGAATCCCGATATTAAAATCATCATCACCGATTACAATATGCCGGTTATGGACGGGCTGGAACTGACCAATGCGGTTCGTAAAAAATACACGAAGAATCAGCTCTCTATTTTTGTCCTCTCCTCGACCGAAGATTCCGATGTTTCTGCCATGTTTCTTAAACAAGGGGCGAACGATTTTATCAACAAACCGTTCAGCAAAGAGGAGTTTTCATGCAGATTGAACAATGCGATCGAAGCGTTGGAGAATATCGATACGATTACCCATTACTCCAGCCGCGATTTTTTGACCGGATTGTACAATCGTCGCCATTTTTTTGCGGTGATGGAACCCTATTTTCTCGAAGCGGTCAATCGGGATGAAGAGTTTATGACTGCCTTGATCGATATCGATAATTTCAAAAGTATCAATGAAACCTACGGGCATGATACAGGGGATCAGGTAATTATCCATGTTTCTGAAATACTCCGTTCAAACGTCCAGCATCAAGATGTTGTTTCACGTTTTGGAGGAGAGGAGTTTTGTCTCGTCTTAAAAGATACGACCCGTGAAAAAGCGATTGAAATTTTAGAGCGTATCCGCCAAAAAATAGCATTAAGCCCTCTCTTGATCGGAGGGGATCAAGAGGTCTTCTTAACGGTATCGATAGGTGCGACACTCGAACATGACAACACATTGAACGATACGATTAATGAAGCAGATGCTCAACTGCTTCATGCCAAAAATACCGGCAAAAACAAGCTGAGTGCGGTTTAAACACTCTGCATTCAAACTGTTGCGGGTGAGTAAAAAGCAAATTGTCGGCGTCCCGCTTCTTTAGAGGTATACATGGCGATATCGGCATGATGGAGGAGCGCTTCTACGGTTTGCCCGTCTTGGGGAAAAATACTGATCCCGATACTGCATGCACTTAAAATCTCTTTTCCTTGGATGAGAAAAGGGGTTGCGAAGAGTTTTAATATTTTTTCGGCAACCGTTAGAAAATGGATGTCAGAAGCTTCATTATCGATGATAAGGACAAATTCATCTCCTCCGTTACGTGCGACAGTATCCCCTTTACGGGTCATTTTTCGTATCCGTTTGGCGACTTGGATTAAAAGCTGATCCCCGATCAAATGACCCAGAGAATCATTGATCTCTTTGAAATGGTCTAAATCGATAAAAAAGATGGCGAACTCTCCGCCGGAGCGGTTTTTTCGGTCGATTGCATGGTTGATCCGATCGATGAGGAGGCGACGGTTCGGCAGATGGGTGAGGGGATCATGCATCGAGATATGGGTCAGTTTTTTCGTCTCATGTACCAATTGATTTTGGATATCGAGATAGGCACTGATATCATGCCGTATTTCGAGATACGCGATGATTGCACCGCATGAGTCAAAAATAGGTCTCGCATGGACGTCAATGTGATGTTTTTTCCCTTTTTTATCGGTATGTATATGTCGCAGGGTAGAGGGTTTTTTAGTCTTAGCTATATGCTCTATAGGGCAAGAATGGGACCCGTCCGAACATCCACCGGTCGTTTGATTCGAAATTTTATAGCATTTTGGAAAGAGCTCATTTACACCTTCTCCTCCCAAGGCTTTTGCTGCGTTATTCATCATACTCACACTGTAATCGGGTTCGATGTACAAAATAGGATCAGGAATTTCATCGATAATCGTTTGCATCTTGATATGAGAACGTTCAAGTGATTTTTCAAGATGTAAAACCCGAGCTGCTTTTTCCAGCGCTTTACGCATAGTTTTCATATTCGTCGGTTTTAAGATGAAATTATCTACGTGCAATGTAATACTTCGTAGGAGCAAATGGGTGTCGCTAAAGGCAGAGTTAATGATAATCGGAAGATGAGGGTCAATTTCACGCATTCGCTCGATCATCTCGAAACTGTCTATATTTGGAACCTGAATCTCGCTAAGAAGGATATCAGGATAGGAAGTTTGAAAAATATCCATAGCTTCATCACCGTTTTTAGCGATGAAAATGGCTTTGAAATGTTCCTTGAATGCTCTTAAGAACGTGTGAATTGCATCTTCGTTATTTTCTACATAGAGAAGGGTAAAGTTTTTGAGCATGAGCGCTAGACCATCACTTTAATCTGCTGTATCAATTGTTGGATTGCGGTAACATCTTTTTGTACCCCTAGAAAATATTTAAGTTTGTGAGTTTTTTTATCGAAGATAGGGCTGATCGTTACTTCACTGTAGATGAGCTGACCCGATTTGTGATAATTGCGGAGGGTTACTGTGACATCTTTTTGTACTTGAATCGCCTGACGTACCTCATCAAGCGCCGGCTGGTCACGATCTTCCCCATGCAAAAAACGGCAATTTTTTCCGATCACCTCTTCAGGAGTGTAGCCGAAGGCATTTGCTAAAGCATGATTAACGTAAATGACAGGATTGTCGGGTTGATTGGGATCGGATATCGTGATACCGTTTTTAGCTTGCTCTAGAATATCAATCAAATGATCGGTAAATACAGGATGGCTTTCACGATTCTTTTTCAACATATAGCTTCCGCCGTAATAGTTGACGATCGAAAGACAGGGAAGCCGTTTACGTAGATTACTGATTAAGTTACGGACATTTCTAGGTTTGTATTCGTTTTCAAAGTTTTCCCATATATGAAAAAATATGTCAATACTGCTGATAGGTTTATTATAATTGGTGATGAGTAGTTTTAACACTTTTGTCATATTCGATGTTAAAGAGACGAGTTCATTATGAAATTTTACGGTGTCAGTCGTAGTGTCCCAATAGCATCGATCGCAAAGTTTAATTATGTGATGAGTATTCATGGATGCAATTGTAATCAAAAAGTGTCTTCAAAGTGTCTTTTTATCCAATTAATAGTCAATTGATGTAGAATATATCTGATCGGTCAAGACAGATGTGGAGAAAAGAATGAAAAAAATCTCTCTTTTAGTATTGGGCTTATGCATTAGTCTGTGGAGTGTTGAAAATACGGTAGGAGCGACTGGATATGCACGGCTTCAAACATCCTTGGATGATGAGAAAGCAAATGTTTGTTTTAAAGCTCCCGGCGCGGGAAGTAAATACCGTCTGGGAAATGAGTGTGAGACATGGATCGAGCTGGGATTTTATGATGCGCTCCGATTCGATAACGGGGTCGTTCTCCACAACCAAATTCGACCTATTTTTACCGGAGTAAATAACCATAACATTGAATACCTGCACCTCGATGAAGCCTATTCCGAACTCTCAGCTGTTTTTGACAATTCTGTTTCATTCTGGATAGGGCGCCGTTTTTATGAGCGGTATGACAGCCACATGAGTGACTATTTTTTCCTTAATATGAGTGGGGACGGAGCCGGATTTCGTAATTTGGATCTAGGTTCTGTGAAACTCTCCTACAGTTATATTTTTGATCGTCTTGACCCCTCATCGGTTCCTGAGCGGGAAAAAGTACTTTTGGACAGTCACGATCTTCGGCTTGCAAGAGCAAGCGAGCGGGGAGAGTGGATCCTTTTCTTAAATCAGATGACGCTTCATTCGAAAGAGTTGAACGCAACGCAGCGTATTCCGAAAATGGATGGGTATGCAGTGGGTGTACTCTACAAAGATACGAAAATTACCCAAGAGCTTTTCGGTATGGAGGGGGAAAATATCAGCGCCCTTTTTTATGGGAAAGGGGTAGCCAAGGGTGCAGGAAGTGTCTCCCCGTATCGGCAAGAGAGATTTGTCGATGCGATTCTCTCCAGTGGACATGCTATCGAAGATGCCAAAACATGGCGTTTTATCAACTATAACAGCTTTGAAAACGATCAATGGGGAATGATGAGCAATGTTGTTTATGAAAAACGGCGTGAAAATGATTTTTCATCTACGGAGCAAACATGGATATCGGCGGGCGTCCGACCGTACTGGTTTTTTCACCGCAATGCCCGTTTTGTCCTCGAAGAGGGGCTCGATCGGGTAAAAGATGAATTGGGAGATCAAACCTATACGGTGTTAAAGAGCACTGTCGCACTGGAAGCGGCACTCGAAAAAGGGGTTTGGAAACGTCCTGTAATCCGTTTGTATTATACCCATGCGGATTGGTCGGAGAGTGCGAGAGGCGCTGTAGGGGGAGATTATTATGCAGATCAGACACACGGGGATAATGTAGGGGTTCAATTCGAATCTTGGTGGTAACACGATATAATCTTAAGAGGAGAATATAATGATATATTTTATAAAAAAGTTTATTTTACTGTTGTCGCTTACCGCAACGACGATGGTGTATGCAGAGTCAAAAATCATTGCATTTGCCCAGGATACGATGGGGAACGATTTTCGTAAAGCGCAAGTGTATGAAGTACGTGATGCAGCAGCCAAACATAGCGGATTGAAATTCGTCTATTCGGATGCCAAAGGGCAAACGGCATTGCTTATCCGTCATATTAACGGTTTTATTGATTCGAAAGTTGATCTGATCGTGGTAGGAACCAATGATGAAAAAGCGGTCGTTCCGGTCATTGCCAAAGCACAAAAGAGCGGTATCCCTGTGATCATCCTTGACCGTGGTATTCAAGGGGATGAATACACCACGTTTATCAACTCCGATAACCTTAAAATTGGAGAGATGGGGGCAAAATACATCGCTAAGCGGTTAAAAGGAAAAGGGAAAGTTCTCCTATTTGAAGGTCTGCAAAAAGCCGATGTTACGAAACTGCGTTCCAAAGGGTTTATGGATGAGATCGCTAAACACAAGGGGATTAGTGTGATCAAGCGAACCGGCAATTATCTTCGCAAAGATGCTATTGTGGAGATGGAGAAGCTGATTGCTTCGGGGGAAAAGGTGGATGCTATTTTTTCTGAGAGTGACAGTATGCTCAGTGGAGTACGTTCCGCAATGCTGCATCATAGCATAGACCCTTCAACCTTTATCACTGTCGGGTGTGATTATACCTCCGAGGCCCGCGATGCAATCCGCAGCGGAAGCCAGAGCGGTTCGATTCTTTTTCCGCTGGGGGGTAAAAAAACGGTTGAGACCGCTTTGAAAATTTTTAAAGGAGAGCGCGTTCCCAAACATATCGTTATACCGGTTAAACTTGTTACCAAAGAAAATGTTGAGAAAGAGATGCCGATTTTTTAATGATTACAACACTGTTTAGGTCATTTAACCTCAAAACCAAACTAGCACTGATCTTGGTCGCGTCAACAGCTGTGATGTTCCTTGTTTCAGGAGTTTATTTTGAGTATTTTTTACGCGAAAATTTTGTTAAAACTGCCCATCAGAGAATCGAATATGCGTTTCATCGTCTGAATCTTGATCTTGGCGGTGTGGAAGCGGATCTGAAAAAAGGGATTGCTTTTATTAAAGATGATGAGTCGTTTTTGGCATCGGTAGAGCTAATCAATATCTATCAAGACAAACAGCATTACAATGCTATCTTGCTAGATGAAGAAAAAAAGCGGCTCGCAGAAGAGCTTCTGAATCGGGTTAAAATATCGCTGAATAGTGATATCGCTTTGTACGACGCTCACGAATATCTCATAGCATACGTCACGAAAAGAGCGAACGGGTATTACCTGACATATATGTCGTTCGAAAATGGGAAACCGGTATTTTACAGCCGTTATGAAAACGAGTATGAGTATGTCAAAGAGCCGCTCAATTCTCATTTGGATCTCTCAAGTAAACATATTTCATATTATAAATATAAAGATCTAGAACATAGAGAAGCGGTAACCTATCACCGCCATCAAAACGATCTGATTATCAAATCGCATCAAAGCCTTTTTTCAGAAGGAAGCAATCAAACTATTACTCATATCGAGATGTCCCGAACCATTTCAAACCCTTATTTCAAAGCGCTTTCCAGTGATTTGGGGATGGAAATCCGGAGTCAAAAAAAATCAAATAACATGGCTTCTTTACGTACCTCAAAAAGGGGAGAAGTAACAATAACCGAAGAAGAGAACCACTTTTTAGGCTCTATGCGTATGGCAACGTTGGATGGTGATGTCCTATTTACTGCCGTACTCGATAAATCATCTTTGGAAACGGCACTTCAGGAAAATCGGATAGCTTTTTTTACCCTCATAACAACACTGACACTGCTGACACTTCTCTTTTTACAAAATCTTTTCAAACGTAGTATCGCGCAGCCTCTGAATTCACTCATGGGTCAGATTGAAAAGATTGAGCGTCAAGATTATTCCGATATGCAGGTGATTCATACCGGTGATGAGCTTGAGTGTATTTCCAAAAATGTTAACCGTCTTGCGTTGAGTGTTCAAGAGCGGGAAAATGCATTGATGGCATCCCAAAAAAAGCTCGAAGATCTATCCAATACCGATCCCTTGACCAACCTTCCCAATCGACGATTGTTTAATACGATGGTACAGCACGGTATCGATCTGGCTAAGCGTAACGGAGATAAACTCGGGATTATTTTTTTGGATCTCGACCAATTTAAGCAGATTAACGATGCACTTGGGCATGATGTGGGGGATTCGCTATTGCAAGAGGTTGCGGCGAGGTTGAACAATATACTTCGAAATTCCGACACTCTCGCACGTATCGGAGGGGATGAGTTTAATATTCTTATCGAAGGGTTTCAAGAGTGCTCAGCCGTCGAGCCGATCCTCCAAAAAATCATGGATGCCTTTCATCTTCCGTTTAGATGCGGAGTCCATGAAATCCGTACAACCGCCAGTATCGGTATATCGTTTTTTCCCGAAGATGGAGAAACGATTTCTGCTTTGCTGAAAAATGCAGATTTGGCAATGTATCGTTCAAAAGATACCGGACGTAACCGTTATAGCTTTTTTACGGAAGAGCTTGCCAATCTCGTTGAAGATCGGGCTCAGAGAATTTATGCCCTTAAAGCTGCGGTTGAGAAGGGAGATGAGTTTACCCTTTTATACCAACCTAAAATCTCTGCTTCAACCGGAAAAATAGTTGCCGTTGAGGCATTGATACGATGGAACAGTCCTCTCATCGGATGGGTAGCACCTGATCGCTTTATACATTTGGCGGAAGAGACGGGACTGATAATCCCGATCGGTGCATGGGTTTTGGAAAAAGCGTGTGAAGATTTTATGCAATTGCGGAAAGAGGGGTATGTTTTCCCCTATTTTGCCTTCAATGTCTCTTCGTTGCAGCTTCAAAACAGTGATTTTTTTGAGCTTCTTTCCTCAATAATCGAGAAAACACATATTGCACCTGAATGGATCGAAATAGAGATTACCGAGAGTTATCTTGCAACGAACGCCAGAGAAGCTTTTGCCACGTTGAGTAAACTTCGTGACATTGAGATTAAAATCGCTATTGATGATTTCGGAACAGGCTATTCGTCTCTAAGTTATCTTCAAAAGCTCCCTGTTGATCGTCTTAAAATAGATAAATCGTTTATCGATGATCTTCCCGGGTCTGTTGAGGGGATCGCGATTACGCGTGCGATTATTGCGTTGGCAAAAACATTCGGACTCTCTGTTACGGCTGAGGGGGTAGAGACGAAAGAACAGCTTGACTTCCTGCAGCAAGAAGGGTGTGATGAAATTCAGGGGTATTATTACGCCAAGCCTTTAAAAATAGATGAATTGAAACAGTTTATTCTCAACCAAAAATAAAAAGAGCGGTCGTAATCGGGTCGTTAATTAAAAACTGAGTTTCAAAGCATCTAAAATGGACTGTTTCTCTTTGGCAGGATTTTCAAAATAGCGCTCTCTGATATCGTCTTCCAAAATCGCAATGTCATCGAAGAGTTCGGCATCATCTTTTTCAGGGAAATAGCGGTTCACTTCTTGCGCAACCTCTTCGAGATACTCCTCAGAGCTTTCATCATCATTAAACAACCCGATACGGTTTCCATGCTCGATACTTGAGAGGGCTCGAAGCAGATAGAGCTGATCGCACCGTTCATCATCGGCTTCGTTGTAAATCCATGTGTTGATCTGAGTGATTTCAGAGCGGTAAAGCTCACTGGATTCTTTGATAGTCTGTTTTTGAATTTGTGTTAACGGCATAAAGAATTCCTTTTATTGGGCAGAGATTTTTACTGGGTAACAGCTAACCCTTGGGCTTTCCACTCGGTAATGCCCCCTTTGACGTTGAGAGGTGTAAAACCGTTTTCGGCGAGGAGGCGCGAGGCGGCAACACTTCGGTTTCCGCTGTGACAATAGACGATGATTTTTTGGTTTTTGACATTGGCAATCAACCCTAGATTTCTATCCAGTGTTTGCAACGGGATGAGCACTGCCCCCTCGATATGCTCTTGGGTAAACTCATCGGGTGTCCGAACATCGAGCAGAGTCACGTTTTCCCCGTTTTTGATCATCTCGTAGGCGGCATTGATATCCTGTACCTTTTCCGTTGCCTCTTGGAGATACTCATCCGATGCCCCTTGTGATTTGATAATATCGGGGTGATATTTGCGCACGAGGGCTCGGTACGCTTTTTTGACTTCATCGTTTGTGGCGTGTGCCGTGAGTTCTAAGAGGGTATACGCCTGATCGATTGAGCTCTCTTTGACGCTGTGGCGGTGATGTGAGCCGAAACGCTCTAAGATAGAGGCGAGATCTCCTTCGCTAAAGTGCAAATGGTTGGCAATCACTCGAAGCATCTCCTCCTCAGCATGGCTGAGGGTTCCGTCGATATAGCTGAGATGGACCAAAAACTCCATCATCTTTTGACGTTTATGAAGATCGTTCTCTAACGCTTTATAGAGTGCTTGTGCTACCGGATCGATATTGTGCGGTGCATTTTTCTCTTCATCGAAAATCTCTTTGAGCATTTTTTTGGTTGCTTCGGGATTAGGGAAAAGGGCGCTGATATCGCCGAACATATTGCTGACCAGCTCTGCTTCGAGCTCATCGACACGACCGTCTGCTTTGGCAACTTTGGCACTTAGGGCGACAAAAAGACCCAATTCGCTGTAGGCTAGGTTCTCTTTGGTGAGTTTAAATCCCGAAAATTGGCTTTTGGAGTAGGTGTGCTGGTTTTGGGAAAAGCTTCGGGTGAGCCAGTAGAAAAGGGCGATTACCATGGCTAAGATAATAATTTGAGTCACAGAGTATCCTGACATAAAAAGTAAGCGACAGTGTATCCATAAAAAGTAACTGTGAGAAGTTTTTAGGTAAGTTATAATGGTGAAAATATGAGTTAAAGAAGGCACGACATGAAGATACCTCCCCTCATCTACGGTACGGCATGGAAAAAAGAGCAGACGGTAAACTTGGTAGAGATGGCGATTAGGAGCGGATTTAGAGGAATCGATACGGCGTGCCAGCCTAAACACTACCATGAAGCGGGGGTAGGGGAAGCCTTGATGCGATTGAAATCTCTAGGGATAGAGCGCG
>DATDUY010000020.1:0-3903 GCA_035290165.1 Sulfuricurvum sp.
TCGAATCGCGATGCTCATAATGGTCTCAGAAATCGGATTTTCAGAGACTTCGGCATAAAGATACAAGAGGAGCCAACGCAAGAGCTTATCTCTCCCAAGGAGTGTAATGATCTGCGTAATCGATTCAACTCTCGTTTCAAATTTTCCATGATTATTAATAAATTTAATCAATTTATAGGACAAATCGGCTCGTTGTTTAATGTACGACTCTATTTCTGATGTTTGACCGTCATTTTTGACCAACTTAATCAAGGTTAAAATGATCATTTGGGTTGCATCTTTAAACCTGTCCATCTCTACCACTTCGGGTTTGTGAAGATAATATCCTTGAAACAAGTCAAATCCCATTGCCGAATAATTTTTATACTCTTCTTCTGTTTCGACTTTCTCAGCCAGAACTTTTATCCCTAATTGTTTGATTTTGCCCATAACGTTTTTCAAATTTTGCTCTTCTGCGGCAAGAACATCCATTTTAATGATATGAATATATTTTAGGATGGGGGTAAACTTTTTTATCATTTCAACACTGCAATCAAAATCATCAATCGCTATTTTGAAACCTCGTTTATGATACTGTTTAATTTTTGCTAGAACTTTATCATTCAAATCCGTTGTCTCTAAAATCTCGATAACAAACCGATCTTTATCCAAAAGATCAATAATTCCGGAGATCAATGCATGCTCATCCATATTGATAAAAGCAACTCCATTATCTCCCAACAGCTCATTCATTTTTATATTGGTCAGCGTATTTAAAAGAACTTGTGAGGTTGCTCGAATATTGGTCGGAAACTCTTTGATCCCGTAGGCATGGTCTCTAAAAAGCAATTCATAGGCAAACAGCTTCCCTTGACGATTAAAAATTTTTTGTTTTGCTAGATATACTCTATTCAAATGAAACCGCCTTCTCTAAAATTCTTTCGTTTATGTATTAAATCGGTATTTATCAATTTAACATGAATAATGAATCTATTCAATATTAACTTACTTCTGTCATTCCAAACCTATTTTCTCTCTACAAATATTGAGATTTGCATAGAAAAAACTGAAGAGAATCAAGCGCAAAAAAATGCTTATAAAATTCTCATTGTAATATCGGCATACTATTAAAGAATCGTTGTCGAATGTGATCCGTTAAGCGCTTTGCTTTAATGGATGAGCAAATGCTTACTAGAACCAAAGAGTGATCCTCTTTGCAAGAAAGGTACACCATGATACGTTTACTTAAAAGATTATTTTGTTTCCGTCGCAGAAGCCACAAAGAATACCATATCACCAATATTGCATTTGGGTGTTTTGATTAAAATACGTCAAATCACAACACTCATACTATTTACTATCTCTAGTGTTTTGGTAACATCGTAGAGTGCGCTGTGATATTGATTTTCATCAAAATCGATCCGATAATGTCGGCAAGTTTCCAGCAATTTCGGATTTTTAAGACTCCCTCTGACATTGAGCGCACCGACAATCTTCTTATTCGATTTCATTGTACAAAAGTGTTTCTCAAATCGGACAAGTTCCCCGATATGGCGTAATTCAAAGGCGATATTATGGGCAACAAGGGTTTTCGCCCCCTGACAAAACTCCACAAACTCACTATCTTCCGCGAAATACTCTGCATAATCAACATTGGCTCGTAATCTCTCAATTCTTTGCGGAGAAAGTTTATGAACGGCAAGTGCGTAAGGATTTACCTCATATTCGGAGAAATAGTAGCGATGAAACGTATCAGCGATAACGTATCCCTCCTCTTCTCTTTTAATCCGAAATGCCGCAACTTCGATAACGTCATGGATAGCAGCAGAGTTGGTTTCAAAGTCCAGAATGATCAACGGTTCTCCATCGGTATGTGAATTGATTTTATTCGATATTTTATTCAGAAGGTGCTGATACGTAAGAAGCGTTCGTGTATGCGATTGAGGGTTGAATGGGCGACGCGTTTTTGACAGATTAAAAAAAATGGGTGGTACCAGTGGCCGGACTCGAACCGGCACATATCGCTATACCGGATTTTGAATCCGGCGTGTCTACCATTTCACCACACTGGCATGTGTTTGAAGAGGTGAAATTATAGGGAGGCTTTGCTTAAATAGACGTAAAAGTGACTTTACTAATAGATTTTTCTCTTTTGCCGATATTAAAGTATGGAACTTTTATTGCTTAATAGACATAAGCTTGTACAAAAGGATTTGACGTGAGAATAACATCAGGATCTTATTACAACAATATATACGGTGAAAATAATAAAATCAATCAGCAATTGTTTGATGTCAACAAACAAATTTCATCCGGTTTAAAAATTCAATATTCGCATGAAGATCCGGGCATATTTATTGATACGCTTCGTCTTGATGATGAAATCACTACACTTGGACAAGTAAAAAATAGTGCTCAGAATGCCTATAAACTTTCTACTCAAACCGATACTACGATTGGCGAAATTGTCAAAACAATCGAATCTATGAAAGTGAAAATGATCAATGCAGCCAATGATGTAAACTCAGATACCAGTCTCCAGGCTATCGCAAAAGAGCTACGCGGTCTCCAAAATCATCTGATAACATTGGCGAATTCCTCAATCGGTGGGCAGTATCTTTTTTCGGGAACAGCAACATCCGTTAAACCAATCGCTGCTGATGGGTCATATCAAGGTAATGACCAAAATCTCGAAGCATTTTTAGGTGCAGGATTCAAACAAAAATACAATATAAGCGGTTCTCAGCTTTTCTTAGGGGATGAAACCAAAACAAATCGAACGGTGAGTTCCAATGTTGCACAAAAGAGCTTAACCGATTTATATCCTGACATTATGCAAGATACGACGATGTCTCGTACTGCCGCAAAAGAGACTTACATTAGTGGAACCAGCACTATTCGTGATCTTATGGGAGATACAGATACTGATCCTACTACCTCTAATTCCCCTCATTTTTATATTCAAGGGACGAAAAGTGACGGAACTACCTTCAAAAATCATATTACTACGTTAACAATGGACAATAATGTTGAGGATTTGCTGAGCGCCATTAAAAGTGAATATGGTTCAGATCAGGTAGATGTCACCCTTAATGCTCATGGGCAAATAGAGATTGTGGATAAAATTTCAGGCTCAAGCAAACTTGATTTTCACATGGTAGGGGCAGTAGACTTTGATAATTTAAATGCAGGTGATGCAGCAGATATTTCAGATGTAGCACTGTATGCAGCGACAGTGGATGAAATAGACAATCTTCAATCGGGAACCACCAATTTTGAAACAGCGGCACTTACAACACCCGGTTTATTTATTAAAGAATTTACAAAAAGCGGATTCACCACACCGACAGGGACACCCAATACGATTGAAGGGATCAATTACGATCGAACTAATTTTATAAAAGACGGTTCAAAACTTCTCTCAAATGTGTCCCAAGTTATAAAAGCGGATAATACGTCTGCATCTGCCTCTACAAAATTGCTTGATGTATCCGGTAACGGTACCTTGGTTGGAACGACCCTCAATCTTCAAGGGAAAAATATTGACGGATTTGATTATGATATACAAATTAATTTAGCGGCGGCATCGTCTGTCAGCGGCACCGTCAACGGTGTACCGATTACCGCTTTTAATATCTATAATGCCGATGCGACACGAACGGTTGCAGGAGCGGATGAAGTGACGTATCAACAGCTTCTGGATGTTGTCAATATGACGATGAGCGGTTCTCTCCCTGCCGGCAATACGGCAGCACAATACGACACAGCCATCACTGCGGCAAATTCCCTCTCAAGAGCGACACTTGATCATGCAGGACATATGGTATTTGAAGACAAAATACACCCTGTCTCTCAAGCATCAATAGCCTTATATGATGCAAGTTCATTGGATTATTCAACAACAGCCGGCTCGGCATTAACCTT
>DATDUY010000021.1:0-4381 GCA_035290165.1 Sulfuricurvum sp.
CGAGCCATCCTAAGAGCGACATAAACCAGTCCCGCATTGCGATAGCGAGACCGGCGGAAGCAAAGCCGAGTACGGTAGCAAAATAGCCGACATTATCGATATAGCTGAAAAGTAAAATCAAAATAATCAACGTTACATTGATAAAGGTGACGATCTTATTTGCCATATAAAATCGTTCATTATCAACAATGTAGCGTTTAATTACCCGTTTAAACAAAAAGGAGATGATAATCAAAACTGCGACAATCATTCCGATATTCAACAGTTTGTAAATTTGGTCTTTGATCTCTTTGTTGATTTTGGCTTCGGTCGATTCAATCCGTTTTTCGTACACTTCAGCAGTAGAGACAAGTGTTTCCAACGCTAATTTGAATTTTTCAACCTGCAGCAATGTCGCTTCAAGCTCTACTTCATAGTCGGCTTTTGGATCAAGACGGGTTATGTCTTTGTAAAGGGCAACCTGACGATCCAAGAGGGTAATCAGTTCTTGCAGCTCCTCTTCACGCAGAAGATAATCGTTGTAGTAGCTGTTGAGGCGTTTGACATACGACAAACCGGTAAAAATATCAAAAGGGTTGGTAATACTAGGGAGTTCACCCGCTTCATCCGGTTTAAGAAGCGATACAAACGGGGATGTCCCTTGCGCTTTAAGGAGTTCAATCTGCTCGGTTAAAACTTTTTGCTTGGCTTGCAGTGCTTCAATCTCAAGCTTTCGCTCAACAGAAAAAGAGCGTCTCTCCAGCTGTTCAATCCGATATTTAACCTCTCTGAGACTTTTACGGGACGATTGATACGCCATATAGGAGTTATAGCTTTTAAGCCAGATGCTATTGCCTTTGGAGAGCTCTTTTTGAATTTTAGAGAGCTCATCACGGGCATTTTCAATTTCAACCTCTTTAGGAAGTTCTATCGTCTTTTCTTGAAAGACATTCTCTTCATTTTTTGCGGCATTAAGAGTTAAAGCTGCAAAAAATAGGGGTATTAAAAGAAATCGATAAAGTCTCACGCGCCGATTCCTTGATACGTAGATAATATTTTTTTAACAGTAGAGGCTTCGATAGCATCGGTAATCTCAACTCCGCCGATTCCGCGAGGAAGGATAAAAGTGATGGCACTGTCGGCACTTTTTTTATCCAAGAAAAAGGTTTCATAAAACTTCTCAACATCTCGAATCGGATAGCTAAGGGGCAACTCATAGCGCCCTAACAGTGCCTTGACCCGCATCGCTTCCTCGTGCGTCATCAATCCTGCTTCGCATGCCAGAGCGTTTGCCATCACCATCCCGATTGCCACACTCTCCCCGTGAAGATAAGTTTCGTACTTTGTCTCATTTTCGATGACATGACCGAACGTATGTCCGTAGTTCAACGCCGCGCGGAGCCCCTGCTCTTTTTCATCCTCTTCGACTACACCGGCTTTGGTCTCGACCGCTTTAGCGATCGCATAAAGGAGATTATCCCCCTCACGCAGATCATTGTGCTCAAGCCACTCGAAAAACGGGGCGTTAAAGGTCACTGCCATTTTGACAATCTCCGCTACCCCTGCCCCAAACTCACGAGAAGGGAGTGTTTTAAGAAAACTCGGATCGATGTAGACGGCGCGAGGCTGATGGAATGCTCCGATCAGGTTTTTACCGTATCGGTTATTTACCCCCGTTTTACCGCCGACACTCGCATCGACTTGGGAGAGGAGTGTTGTCGGGATTTGGATGAAGTCGATACCTCGGTTGTAAAGGCTGGCGGTAAATCCCCCCATATCACCGATCACGCCGCCGCCGAATGCGATCAAAAGTGATTTACGGTTCAAACGATGGTCAAACATTCGATCCAAAATCGTCTCAATCGTCTCTAACGTTTTATACTGCTCGCCATCGGGAATCGTAACGACATAAACCTCTTTGGCACTCAGCCGTGATAGAAGTGTTTGCAAATGCAAACCTGCCACTTTCGGGTTGGTCAGAACAACGACTTTTCCCTCAAAATTAATCTCCGGCAACGAACCGATATGGATGGGATAAGAGTCGTCAATTACACGTTTAAGGTTGATAGATATCGTCATAGAAAAACCTGATAAATTAAGTTGTTACGGAATGAGATATATATTACTAAAAGATGACTTAAAACCCTCTTGCGAAGGGTTAGATTTGTGTAGGGATGAAAAGCTGGTGATAGCGTCCGAGTTTGCGATAGAGCACTTCAGGATCGGTAGAAAAATAAGCGGTAAACGGGTTCATGAACATTTTAGACGTAAACGGTAATACGTGGAGAAAATTGTCCCTCTCCCGTAACTCACGGATAGGATTGCTCTCTTGTGTGGAGACACGAATCGATTTGGAAAAAATTGCAGAGAGGTTGTTGAAATGTTCAATCACCTCACTTTTTTGCGATCCCTCTTCGTTGATATAGTCTATGAGTTCAAGGTTAAATCCAAATTGGGAAGAGACGTCGAAGATCGTGGTGGAGATATTTTCAATATGCCCCTCTTCACTCAAAATGACGACACTCTCATGCAAAGAGGAGAATGAACAATCGGCGAGTTTCAGCACAGGTACATTTCCGGCATAGAGTTTTTTCCGAATCGACGTGATTGAAAAAGCGGTACGCGAGACAAGGAAAAGACCGATATGATATTTTTTGATATCATTAAGGATCATCCCCTCATCCGGTAAAGCTTCATAAGCGATATCAATCGTAACATCACCTTGTGCAGAGGCTTTTATCATCCTCAAAACATCAATATCACCCGGATTAATCACTTTAATTATAAGAGGTTTGCGAAGCTTTTTTTGGATAAAAACACTTCGTCTGACCAATGCCATTATAGAAGAAGGTTTTTCAATACTCATATCAATATAGAGGTAAATTTTAGATCCGAACGGTGCCGGAAACTGACCGAGTTCCCGTTTAATCGCCCGATAAATCGAGCGTAATACCGCCGGATCACCGACCAACACCAATGTATCGTTGGGCTGAATCATTTTATTGTCACTGGGGATGATCAACTGCCGATTACGATAAATAGCCGCTATTTTCCAATTTTTTTGTTCAATCGAGCCGATATGACGGTAGACAAATGAACTCCCGAAGGGAACCAATACTTCCATAATCTCACCCGAACCCAACCCGATATTTTTGGCAAGAACAGGGATATTCGGAAGATAATCGATCATGTTTGCGGCAATAAGCTCCTGCATATTGACCCATTCGATATCATCACACGGACTTACCGTATTCCATAGATCAAGGGCAATAATTCGGATATTCGGTTTATACAAACGGATATTTTTAATCGTATATTCCAAATCGCTTTGGTTTTCCATAGCCAATACGACTTGCCAAAAATCCATCTTTAACAAATTGGTAATTTTATAAAAACTGGTGGGATCAAATTGAAAAAATTTGTACCGTCCGGGGTTATACCCTTCAAAAACTTTATCACCTGTTTGGACAATATAATAAAGATTTTCAGTGGTATAGGTACCGATTACACGTTCAATAAAGTGCTGACCGATAGCTCCGTCACTGACGATTAAAATTTTTTTCATTAGGGTATAAACTTCTTACTATTCAATTTTATGGACGAGATTGTACCACAATCTATGAATAGCCCCCTATTGCTTGTCATCTCTGCAGGATTTTTTCCTGCCCTATCCGATAGAGGGCAAAATCGTATTTCAGGGGATCATTCGGATCAAATGCTTTAAGCGCTTCAGTCAGCTCTATAGCTGCTCTCATATCGCATACAGAACGATTTAAAAGCCCTAGAGCGCGTGAAACGTTAAAAGTATGGGTATCGAGCGGCATAATCAAATCGCTTTGATTTACCCCGCTCCATAATCCCATATCGAGTTCATTGCGCCGTACCATCCACCGAAGGTACATCATCCATCGTTTCATGGCTGAAGCTTTAGAAACGGATTGTATCGGCTTGCCGATCAAAAACTCATACCCTTTGGAACGATAAGAATTGAGATCATAAAAGGCACTTATCAGAGAGTTTATCCCCTCAAAAAATCCCTCGCGTGCATACCCCTCTTTGAAGATTGTTTCGGCTCCCCCGCTGCGTTTTAGTGCATTGAGGGTCAGAAACCATTGGACAATATCTTCGTTCGATTGAAATCGGTAGTATTTCCCCTCTACACGCTGACGCAGCTCTTCCTCATCCACATCACACAAATCAACCTCAAGCGACGATAAAAACGTCACAATTGCTTTGACATTCCCGTATGCAAACAGTGCGCATGTCAGAGCATGATGCTGATCCATAGAGGTTCTGGCTACCATTAGAGGATCGGGACGTTCGGCACATAACTCATCTTTATGGTTTCGAGCGGCTACCTGCTCATCGAGATACGCTTTTAAATGTTTCACTAACGCCCTAA
>DATDUY010000022.1:0-5013 GCA_035290165.1 Sulfuricurvum sp.
CTCCTCTCACGAGACAACAGTGTTCACGATGTTGATATCACCGCATCTACCCCTATCGCTTCTTCCCTCTCCACCGGGATTATCGAACTTAAACGGTATCTCAAGTTTATCGGAATGGGCTCAGATGAGCGTAAAGCGGTAGAACGCCGTTTTGAACTCGCCTACGGAAGCGACATTCGAGTTATCCAAAAAGAGGGGGAATTTTATGTTGATCTCTCCAAGTACGATTACACCGATTTTCTCTCTTAAGGGGTAATCCCCCTCCCCTACTTTTTTAAAACTACCTTCCGACTCTTTATTTCCTAAATCTCACTACATCATGCCATCTCTCTTTTTATCACTAGCTCGAACCTCATCTTAGAACTTCAATGAAATATTTATACGTTATTCCGTATATATAATACGTTTATATGACTTTTTTAGTTGGTATAGTTTATGCTATATCAACTAAAGTGTTACTAATACACATATAACTACTGTTTAAATGATGTTTTAATTATATTTTATACAGTTTAATGTTTATTTTAAGAAAAGGATATTACAATGGAGCGATGGAAATGAGTGACCTCTTTAATCTTCTTCATAATGCCGTAGAGGCACAGCGTAACGGGAAGAAGATATCCCAAAAAGAGATGGCGTCAGAGCTTGGCATTTCTATGCGAACGTATCAAGATTGGCGATTGGGAAACGCCAAACCTCAAGCCGCAAAAGTAGCTCTTGAAATGCTAGGGATGCTTGAGGATGATGAGATTATTCGTGTAGTGCGGAAAATTAATAAGTTAGGACATACATCATGAGCAGTTTGAGTGAACAAGAGCGTATCGGATTGGAAGAGGTATTTTTATCGATCTCTTCATCACAAAATTTTGTCCAAAAATGGTCTATTTGGAGTAAAAACTTCTCCGTCGATTTCGATACAAAAAAGCTTGTATCGCCTCTTATGTTTGCCCATTATTCAAAAAATTGGCTTGAAAATGGTCTTAAAAACCACAAAATAACAAAACTATTCAATAAAATACAAAAAAGAAGAAAATTTTAAGGTAAGAGATATTAAAGTATTCGCGGCTAAAACATTTTTTCCCCCTACGTGCTCGTGGGCATGGGGTGTTTTAAGTGTTATTCGCATATCTAAATTAAGGGCAATAAATGAATAAAGCACAATTCGTAGAATTGGTTCAAAAAAGCGGTAGCTACAAAACTAAAGTTGAAGCTGAAACAGCTATCAAAGCTTTCACTGAAGCGGTAACTGCAGCACTCGTTGCAAAAGAAGAGGTTTCCTTGGTAGGATTCGGAAGCTTTACATCTACTCTTCAAAAAGGGAAAAGCGGTAAAGTTCCTGGTACCACCAAAACTTACAGCACCAAAGACAAAATGGTTCCTAAATTCAAACCGGGCAAAAGTCTTAAAGACAGCGTAGAAGCCGGAAAATAATCACCCTTAATATGCTGAGGGTTTACCCTCGGCTTATTTCTCCTCTTCATTAAACTTCTCTGTTTTCTTTTCACATTTAAAATTCAGTTATAATTGTTGTTCAGAACCAATCCGTGTTATCTCAATAACACAATTTACAGAGTAGAGGTTTAAGTGTTTTTCTCTTTCTTTAACCGTTTTTTCTCCAAAAAATCTCTCCCTGAAGATCAACCGGAACCATTAGACGATGATACGCCACAAAAAGAGTTCTTCCGTTCACTGGCTGAAGAAGAGAAAGGTCTCTTTTATGAAAATTTTAATCTTTTTTACCAAGAGAGTCGCAATATTATCGATCTATTGCTCTTTCTCCCCGATAGAGGAATCTTGTTTGGAGAAAAATTATCTTGGACGCGTGAGGCTCTTGAAGGGGCTAGCGTTGAACGTGCATCTAAAAAAAATAAAAAACTCTCTTCAACCCATTTAGAAACTACTGAAACGGCAATTCACCGTAAACTCGAAGATATCCTCTCTTTCGATTCAACTCCGTGCGAACGTTTTTTCTGGATGAGCCGCTTACGCGAGGAAGATTTCGACACATTGGATTCGACTTTTCATACACTTCTCCCGAAAGATCACCTCATCTTTAGTGACTCTACAGAAGTATCCATTCACCAAAAATTCGATTCTTTGGCACCGAAAAAAGAGGAGCCGTATTCAACTCTCAAAATCATGGGCTCACTCCAATCCCATACTCTTTTACTCCCATCCGAAGAGAAACCTTACGGTGATTTTCTCTCTAAAGAGCAGCAAACATTTCTTGAAACCGATTACAAAGATACTATCACCTCCCTTTATGGTGAACACTACAGCGGTAAAAGTACCCTCATTATTCGAAAAGCACTCTATTCACTGCTTCATAGTCCGAAAGAGAAAATTCTTATTATTACCCCTACCCTTATCGGAGGTGAACTTCTCCGTAATGAGTTAGTCTCTTTATTAGAATACGGTGCTCTTAACATTGAGCTCTCTTCTCTTAGATTTTGTACCCCTTACAGCGCTGACAAAATCGAGGAGCTTGATAGTTTTCAAACCGCCTCGATTATACTGTGCGACGATGCCTACACCATGGATAAAGAGTTTATAGATACCCTCATCAAATACAGAGAAAAACGGTGGTTACTCCTCTCAATGCACAACGACTACCAACCGATCAGTGATTCCACTGTAATTTTGCACAACAATTATCAAAAAAATATTATCTACACTAAGGTCCCGATCTCTGCTGAAAAACCACTGCTTACTTTGTTATTAGAACTGCGTATACGCTTGCAAACTACTTCTTCTGATAAGGTAATGGTTATCCTTCCTAAGGATGTCCCTATTGCAGATTATAAAGAAGCGATCGATGAGTATTTCAATATCAACTCCCGTATGTTGAGCCGAGAATTCAGTTTGCAGTACCAAAATCTTGACGATCTCATCCTCACTACCTCTGAAAATACGTATGGACTTCATATACCGTATCTCTATTGCATAACCTCTGATGAAGATAAAAATTACACCTATCTGCTAAGCCGTGCATCAGAAAGTGCCACTATAATCTCTATTTCAAATCCGAAACGAGAAGCAGAGAATGACCAAAATACTCAAGAGTGACGCACAGTGGCGAGCGCTCCTCTCAGATGAAGCGTATCAAGTTGCACGGGGGCATGGAACGGAGCGTCCCTTTAGCGGAGAATATGTCTCATTTAAGGGTGATGGGATCTACCGTTGTGTGTGCTGCGACGCACCCTTGTTTGATTCTACCGCAAAATTTGATTCAGGCACCGGATGGCCCAGCTTCGACCGTCCTATCACCTCAGATGCACTTGAAGAAAAACGGGATAGCAGCCATGGCATGATCCGTGTTGAAGTACTGTGTGCTTCATGCGATGCTCATTTAGGGCATATGTTCCCCGATGGTCCTACAACCACCGGATTACGCTATTGTATCAATTCGATTTGTCTTACCTTTAACCCACGTACACAGGAGTCTTAATGCGCCTTATTATTGCCTTATTCTTAACATCAATCCTCAGTTTTGCCGCAGAACATCCGCGCGTCTTGTTAGAAACGACTCAAGGGACTATGACCCTTGAACTTTATGAAAATGTCGCCCCACTGGCCGTAGAGAACTTTACAACCCATGTCAAAAACGGCTATTACAACGGATTAACGTTTCACCGTATTATCAAAAATTTTATGATCCAAGGGGGTGATCCGACCGGCACCGGAATGGGCGGCGAATCCATCTGGAAAAAACCGTTTAAGGATGAGTTTAAATCGGGATTCGTTTTTGATAAAGCAGGTGTTTTAGCGATGGCGAATGCAGGTCCGAAAACCAACGGAAGCCAGTTTTTCATCACCACCGCACCGACTCCGTGGCTAAACGGCTACCACACTATTTTTGGTCGTGTTATTTCAGGAAACGAGGTTTTGTCTAAACTTAACAACGTACAAACCAACGGTCAACGCAGCGGTGACAAACCGCTCCAAACCCAAAAAATTATCAAAGCTACTCTCCTCCCTTAATCCCTCCCATTTTGCCCGTCAAAGTCTTATCAAAGAGATAAACGGGCATAATTTTGTAATCATTTCGTAATCTTTTGGTAACGGTTTTGTAACAACAACTCCACCTTTAGCTTACAATTTTAATGTATGGAGTATTCATGTTCTCTCGTGACAACCTCTTTTTCGGTGGTGTTTTTGTCATTATGACCGCTATTTTTATGGTCTGGGGATTTAACTATCTCGAAAACAACTATACCCTTTTCGTATTGGCTACCCTTTTTGGGATTTTTATGGCTTTCAATATCGGCGGCAACGATGTCGCTAACTCGTTTGGAACCAGCGTAGGGGCTAAAACCCTCACCGTTAAACAAGCACTGATGATTGCCGCTATCTTCGAACTCGGCGGAGCTATGCTCGCAGGGGCGGAAGTAACCAACACTATCCGAAAAGGGATCGTTGATATCTCAGCGATGGATTTTGATCCGATGCTCCTTGTGTTTGTTATGATGGGTTCACTCCTCTCTGCCGGAACATGGCTCTTGTACGCAACATTCAAAGGGTATCCCGTCTCAACAACGCACGCCATTATCGGAGGAATTTTAGGAGGCTCTATCGCTCTTGGATACGCAACGATGGAAGTGGGAGAGTCCGTATTCGGTTTGGTTCACTGGGATCAAGTGGCTAAAATCGCTATCAGCTGGGTCGTTTCGCCGATTCTTGGGGGGATGGCTTCGTATGGGATTTATTGGTATTTGAAAAAAAATATTCTTGATTACAATGACACGGTTCAAGCGCACATTGATGAGATCAAAGATCAAATCACAGTCCTTAATGCTTCACACGATGCGGCAACCGCTACTACGGAAGAAAAAACGCGTTATGAAGAACAAGTGCATGAGTTGAACCGTCTAAAGAAAAAACAAAACGCTTTCTACGCCCTTCGCACCCATGCGCCGATCGTTGCGGCATTCGGTACGGCAATGATTGCCGGAATGCTCTTGTTCAAAGGGCTTAAGCATGCAAATTTGGGTCTTAATGACGCCCAAATCTATA
>DATDUY010000023.1:0-8027 GCA_035290165.1 Sulfuricurvum sp.
CCACTCCGTGTGCCAGCATTAAGAATACCGAACCGCTTACCCCCTCAACGTTTAACGCGAAAGTTCCGAGGATAATAACCCCCATATGCGAAATCGAACTGTACGCAATAACTTGTTTGATATCCTCTTGGGCATACGCCACCATTGCGGTATAGATAATCATAATAATGGCGATAATGGCAATCGGAAACATGAAAAAGACCGATGCATCGGGAAACAACGGCAATGAGAAACGGACAAACGCGTAGGTTCCCATTTTAAGCAAGATGGCTGCCAAGATCACCGAACCGATGGTAGGAGCCTGACCGTGAGCGTATGGGAGCCATGTATGGAACGGAAACATCGGGACTTTGATCGCAAATCCGATGAAAAATGCCACAAACAACCACAATTGAAAGTTTTCCGGAAGAATCAAACGGTACCATTCAAGAATTGAGAAGCTCCATGCACCGGTTGCTTGGTAGTAAAAATAGGCCATAAATAGCATACCGACCAACATCACCAATGAACCGGTAAACGTATAGAGGAAAAATTTAACCGAAGCGTAAATCCGCAGCGGTCCGCCCCATGCACCGATGATATAAAGCATCGGAACAAGAGAGAGTTCCCAGAATACATAAAACACGATAGCATCAAGAGCCGCGAATACACCCACCATTGTCATTTCAAGGAATAACAAGGTAATAATCAAATCTTTCAATCGACGGGTTTCGGTCAACGACGCAATACCGATCAACGTAAAAAATGTTGACAAAATAATAATAAAGAGTGAAATACCGTCAACGCCGAGAAGATAGTTAATCCCAAACGCAGGAATCAACGGCATTGACTCCATAAACTGCATCCCCGAAATCATCGGATCGTATGCATACCACAACCACAAAGAGAGGACAAATTCAATAAACGCTACGGCAATACCGTAGGCTCTCATACTATCTTTAGTGACGACAAACCCAAGCATTGCAGCCAATGCGGGGAAGAAAATTAAAAGTGTTAAAATGTGATCTATCATCATTACTCCTTAAGCGCCGAGTGCGTTGTAGCCAACGGTAAAGGCAACGGCAAGTGACACTAAAACGACCAAACCGACAACCATCCAACGAAGCATTGTTGAAAGATTTCCGTTTTGGATATCGCGTGTGTTCTCACCCGTTTTATAGATTGCATTCGCAATCGCATCAACGGTTGCGTCAACAATTTTAAGATCGAACTGTTTCCACGCAATACGAGAGAGTTCCAAATACGGTTTTGAAAAAACTTCCTCATAAAATTTAGGGATATAGTACTGATTGCTCAAAAGTTTATAGCAAAAACGGTTTTCCGTTTTAGAGGTTCCATCAGGTACACTAACGCCTCCATTCGCATATTTTTTGTAGGCGAATGCAATTGCAGCCATAACAAACAGCTGTGTTCCGATTGTCATAATCCAATAGGTCATTTCACCGTGAACATGGTATTGAGTATCCGGCAATAAGCTAGTGACTAATTGGTAGTATGTCATTTTGAATGAACCTGCAATCATTGCCAATACTAATAACGGAGACATTGCAACCAACATAAATTTATACGCTTCATGCGGATGAATACCGAAAAGTTTATAGCGCTCTTCTCCGTGGAAGATCAACGCAACAAGACGGAATGAATAAAACGCCGTCAATCCTGCCGTCAATAATAATACGGTATAGATAACGTAATGGTGTTCGACAAATCCGACTTCTAAAATCAAATCTTTAGAGAAAAATCCGGCGAACGGATAGATGCCCGCTAACGCAACAGAAGCGAGGGTCATCATAATAAATGTCCCTTTCATTACTTTGCGCAATCCCCCCATTTTGAACGGATCAAGCTCATCGTGCATGGCGTGCATAACGTTACCCGCACCGAGGAACAAGAGCGCTTTGAAGAATGCATGTGCCATGAGATGGAACAACGCTACCCAATACGCTCCCAAACCTGCCGCTACGAACATATATCCCAGCTGTGAGAGGGTTGAGTAAGCGATGATACGTTTCATATCACGGTTAACAAGCGCCATCGATGCTGCGAACAATGCTACGAACGCACCTAGGCTCGCAATAAAGAGTCCGACATTCGGGATCAAATCATAAATCGGGTTCGCACGAACTACGAGATAAACCCCTGCCGTAACCATGGTCGCCGCGTGGATCAATGCCGAAACAGGAGTCGGACCTTCCATCGCATCGGCAAGCCATGTGTGAAGCGGAAACTGAGCCGATTTACCCATAGCACCGATAAAGAGAAAAATACCGATCCATGTTGTGACGATTAACGGAAGATTTTCGATTTCAGAAAATACAACATCATATTGGAGTGAACCGGTATTCCAGTAGATCAAGAAAATACCGATCAACATTCCAAGGTCGGCGATGCGGTTCATGATGAACGCTTCGTTTGCTGCCCAAGTTGCCGATTCTTTGTGGTACCAGAATCCGATCAAGAGCCATGAACATAGCCCTACACCTTCCCAACCGATGAAAAGTCCTGCGAAGTTATCACTCATAACGAGTACCATCATGGAGAAAACGAACGCCGAAAGGTATGAGAAGAAACGGTTGAACCCTTTATCGTGATCCATGTAGCCGATGGAGTAAACATGAACAACGGTAGAGACGATGGTAACGACCATCATCATCACGACACTTACCTGATCAACCACGAAGCCAAACGGAATATAAAGATCCCCTGCAGCAATCCATGTCATCATCTCAACATGTACAGTATGCCCGCCCATAACGTAACTGAGCAAAATAGCACTGCTCACGAATGAGGCAAAAAGCAATCCCGATGCAACGTATCCGGTCACAGCAGTTTTTACCGATGCACCGAACAGCCCTGCGAACAGCGAGCCGACCAACGGAGCAAAGAGTGCAATATATAAATAAAGTTCCATAGCCTATCCTCGCATTGAATTCATTTGATCTAGGTCGATCTTACCGGTACGTTTGTACCATACGATGAGCAGACCCAGCCCGATCGCTACTTCAGATGCCGCAATCGCGATAATGAAAAATGCAAACATTTGCCCGCTCAAATCACCAATATAATGGGAAATTGCCGCGAATGCGATATTGGTTGCATTGAGCAGAATCTCCGTAGCAAAAAAGAGCATCAAAAGATTTTTACGGCGCATAACCCCAATCAAACCGATTGAGAATAAAATAGTAGATAAAACAAGATAATGGGTTAGTGTAATTTCCATCAGTGTCCCCCTGCTTGTGGTTCAAAACTATCGTCCATTGTGCTGATCTCTTCTTCTGCCATCAACGTCAACGATTTGTCCATTTTTTTACCTGCCAAAACAATCCCGCCGATCATAGCAACCAGCAGCATAACGGCTGCAAGTTCAAACGGAACAAGGTATTTGGTAAAGAGAACCATACCCACTGCCTGAGAATTACCGACACCTTCTTGGATCGGATAAAGGGCTTGAATATTGTTGGAAACGATCGGTGCTACAAAAATAGCAACTACCATTACCGCAGCCAACACACCAAGGATAAATACGACTTGCGGATTAGTCCGTTTCTCTACAACGTCACGTGTCGTATCGAAAAACATCATACCGAATGCATACAATGCCATAACCGCTCCGGTATAGACGATAATTTGGATCGCACCCAAAAAGTCGGCACCCAAAATAAAGAAAAATGCCGAGATGAAAATCATCCCCGCCGCCATTGCGGTAATCGCATAAAGCGCTTGGCTTGTCATAACCGTAATGGTAAACATCACGATGGTGAGCGCCGCAAACAGATAAAAAGCGATTGCTTCAAACATACATAGACTCCTTAATACGCCAACGGGGTCTTCTTGACCGACGCGTCGCTTCCTGGGATGATGGCTCCGAAGCCTGGGTATTCTGCTTGTTCACCCGCTTTTAAAAGATCAAGCGGGGTTAGCATATCGTCTTTGATTACGAAATGGGCACGTTGTTCAGAGGCATTTTCGTAACGCCCGCCATGAACAATAGCCAGTTCAGGACACACTTCCGCGCAATATCCGCAGAAAATACAACGTCCGAGATTGATGCTGTACTCGGTAACCTCTTTACGGCTGTTCTCATCGATACGTGTGTCCATACGGATACAATCGGAGATACAGATTTTTTCGCACAATCCACATCCGATACAACGCTCATACCCCGACTCCCACAAACGGAGCAGTTTATGGACGGCGCGGTAACGCGGTCCGATAGGGAGTTTTTCGAGCGGGTATTTGAGCGTATGGATATCGAATTTAATCATCTCGCGCAGTACGACCCAAAGACCTACAAAGAGCTCTCCGTTGAACGTACGCTTGAACACCTGTTTAAATTTATCCCATCCGGTAGTCGGATAGGTTTCAATATCTACGTAAAAATAAGCCGATGACTCACTTACGTTTCGATTTGTAAATACTTCTTCATGATGCATTACATACCCCCTTTGAGCTGAACCAAAATAACAATACCGGTAATTACTAAATTAACAACGGCTATCGGCATTAATACTTTCCAACATAACCACATCAATTGGTCAGGTCGAACATCCGGCCATGCGGCACGGGTCCAGAGGAAAAAGAAAAAGAAAAATGCTACTTTTAACAAGAGTTGAAATGCCCCTGCGATAGTCCCATCACCGAAACCGCCCAAGAAAATGATTGCGATTACAAACGAGATAAAGAACATATTCGCATATTCACCGATGAAGAATAATCCCCAACGCATACCCGAATACTCCGTACCGAAACCGTCGATAATCTCATGGTCGTTCGCCACCAAGTGAAACGGAGTACGCCCTGTTTCGGCAAATGCGGCGATCCAGAAAAGGATGAACGCTACAGGCTGTGACCACACGATCCAGTGGGTGATCCCGCCTGCTTGGTAGTTGTTGATGTCGATTAGCGACAGCGACCCTACCATCATTAATGGTGCAAGGAGCGAAAGTCCTGTAATAACTTCATAGGAAATAAATACCGCCGCACTACGCGCCGCAGAGATTAATGACCATTTGTTCGCCGATGCCATACCGCCCAAAAGAGGCCCGTACAACCCGATCGCCATAACCCCTAATACATAGAGGATACCGACATTGATATCGGCAACGATCGGATGAACGGTGTACCCCATAACAGTAAATTGCGGCCAAAACGGAATTGCGGCAGCTGCCATAAATGCTGTTGCCGCTGTGATAACCGGAGCGATCTTAAAAATCGGCTTGACAACATTTTGAGGGATAATATCCTCTTTGGTAAAGAGTTTGATCCCGTCCGCTGCGACTTGAAGCAAGCCGAACGGTCCAACGTGCATCGGTCCAAGTCGGCGTTGCATGAACGCCAGTACTTTACGCTCAAAATAGGTTCCAAGACCCGCAAGCGCTGAGAAGACTAACAAGATTACAACGATTTTTGCAATCGTTTCGATGATAAATGCTACATCCATGCTTTACACCTTTTGAATTGATACACTGGTAAAACGGTAACCGTCAAACAGTGCTTCAGAGTTAATAGCGGCATCAAATGTCGGAAGATAAACGATATCTCCCTCGATTTTACCGTCTGTGATGATGTTCACGCTTAATGCGCCGCGCGCGGTTTTAACGCTCACTCGATCACCTTCATTCCAGCCGTTGGCTTCCATAGCTGATGCAGATACGTATAAACCGCCCGAGCCTTTAAGTTGATGCGACATTGCCGTAAACGGTGAGAATTGGAGTACCGGATTTGCCAAATAGACCACGCTCTCCCGCATTGCTCCATCCACATCAAACGCCCTTACACTCTCATCGCCGCTTACGCTCACTGAAACATTCTCCAACACATATCCGCGAACCTCTTCACCTGTGTTGGTGAAATGGTTTGGAAGGGTATCGAAGCATGCTGCTTTGAATCCGATCGCAGCCGGAAGCTGTGACGTATAATCAACAGTCTGTTTTGCATTTACCCCAAGAGAAGAAGCAAGATCATTCAGAACGTATCCGCCATATCCCAGCGCGGCATTGGTCGGATTAACCCGTTTGTCGATGCTGGTTAGCGTCCCCTCTTGCTGATTCAGTGCCGGCATATCCAAATCACCGTTACCTAATGCACTCAAGGTAAAATCACCCGCTGTGTTGTAACCGATAGTGTAACTTCCGCGATCACTGTCCAAATCACAGATCATCGCAACACCGAGGGTATTGGAGAGGTTCGGGATCATCGTGACACTGAACGGTGTGTATTTTTCAATCAACGCCACAAGACGTGCACAATTCTCAGAATGTGGATGGGTATACAAATCAGGCCCCACCATCAGGCTAAACGTCTCTTTTTTCGCCAAATATTTCGTGAGGGTATCGGCAAATCCGCTCGGAGCGTTCAAAAGTCCAAACAGGGCGTTTTCGTCCACTTCGACCTCTTTAGAGACTTTTTTCTTCACCGTTTTGGTCACCTCTTCGCTCACCTCTTCCTCGACACCGCTCTCTTCGTTAAGAACCATTTTAGTCACGGTTTCAGTCACTTTTTCATCCACCGTCTCTTCAACGGTTATGGTCTTCGTTGAATGGAATGTTGCGAGATACTGGGCAACGCTTGATGGCATTGATGCTTTATCAGCGAAAAGATCGAGCATCAAATACAGAGCCGCCTCTTCCATCATCGGTGCATGGTTGAACTGCGTGACGTTTTTGGACATATCGGCGATGACAGGATCATTGATCGGATGGAAATAGAGTCCCGCCCCTTTATTCATCGACAATGCGTTGTTCATCGCAAAACGGGCATTCGGATTGTCTGTTTTCAAAGCACTTCCGATAGAGACAACGAAATCCGATTCATGAACCTGTTTCAAGTCCCCGCCGTAAAGCGATTTTCCGCTGATGGCGCTATAACTGAACAAAAAGTTTTTCAACGCTAACGCTTCATTGTTCACTAAACGATATCCGTATTTCTCTTTAAGACGTTGAAGGATCAATGCCTCTTCATTGGTGATCGTTGACGTGAAAGCAATCGTATCGGCTTTTTTAAACGCTGTGATTGCTGCGTCGAATGCTGCAGTATCTTTGGTAACATTACGGTTTTCAAAATCGTATCCGTAACGCCCCGCACCGCAGAGAGATACATAGTTCCACTCATTTTTAACACGGTAAATTTTAGCCTCAGGGTCAGTGATACTCGTATGTTTAATATCATAGCTGAGCTGACACCCTGCCGAACAATGGGCACACGTTGCGGGAATTTGTTGATGTTCCCATGCGTTTGAAGTGTACTGATAATCACTGCTTACCAATGCACCGACCGGACATACGGATGAGCACTCACCGCAGTTCGTACAATCTAAAGTATCCCCGCCGTTTGGAGCAATGAGCGATTTGTTGAGTTTGTTCCACATCGCATACGCGTCTTTTGGCATTGACTCTTTGAACTCTGCTTCGATTGCGTCTGATCCGCGAGCTACGGTTGAGAGTGCCGCATCCCCGATCATATCTTTACAAACAGTGATACAACGCTCACACATGATGCATAATGCTGGATCATAATGGATCAATCCCCAGTTTTGTGCCGGTTTGTGGGTATCTTTGATCGAATAGCTTTGCGAATCGACACCCACTTCCAATGTATAGTTTTGAAGCTCGCACTCACCCGATTGGTCACATACACCGCACTCTAACGGATGGTTTACATCGTAAACTTCCATAATGGCTCGGCGTTCCGCCAAAATGTTCGGAGTGGTGGTCGTGATATCCATCCCCTCTTTGGCTTTGGCATTACACGCATAGACTTGCTTGCCATCGGCTTCAACCAAACAAATACGACACGCCAATGTCGGTGAACATCGTGTCAGATAGCAAATCGCAGGGATAAATATCCCGTTGGCTCGCGCCGCATTCAGGATATATTCACCCTCTTGCGTCTGAACACTACGACCGTCTATGGTAATCGTGATTTCATTCATGATCCACTCCCCATCCTCATAATTTTCACCTTTTCAAAACGGTATTGCTCATTCAATCCGCCGAATCCGACATCGTATGCCGGAACCAACGCAATTG
>DATDUY010000024.1:0-5607 GCA_035290165.1 Sulfuricurvum sp.
AAGAGCTTAAAAATGAATCCGATTGTATCGTCGTTATCCCAAACGACAAGCTCCTCTCTATCATCGATCCGAAACTCGGAATCAAAGAGAGCTTTAAAATCGTTGACAGCGTACTTGCTCGCGCTGTTAGCGGAACATCGGGTGTTATCCTCGCCAGCGGCGACAACGACATCAACCTTGACTTCGCCGACTTACAAACCGTTATGAGCCACCGTGGTTTGGCTCTTATGGGTGTAGGCGAATACAAAGGTGAGAATGCAGCCTACGAAGCGATCAAAAATGCTATCGAATCTCCGCTTTTGGACAATATGTCCGTTAACGGCGCACTCGGCGTATTGGTTCACTTCAGTATGCACCCTGAGTTTCCGTTTATGGAACTCTCTGCGGCTATGGACGTGGTTCATAACAGCGTTGATGAATCGGCTGACGTTATCTTCGGAACAACGACCGATGAGTCTTTGGCAAAAGATTTTATCCGTATCACCCTCGTTGCGACCGGTTTTGAGAAAAAAGCCTCACTTGGGATCAATAACTGCGAATTTGAAAACAAAGAGGCGGTTGCCGCAGCTGCTACGGTTGCAAAACCTCGCGTTGTTGTCCGCCCTGCTATGGTTGCTAACGGTGACTATACGGAAGATTTCCTTGACGTACCGACGTTTATGCGTCAACAAAGAGACTAAACCCTCTTTCCATGCTCTCATTTGACACGCTCATAAAGGCCAAAACGCTCCTTGGTCTGAGCGATAAAGCTACCCTCTCCGACATTAAAATCCGCTACAAAAATATGATGCAACAATGGCACCCCGACAAACACCCTGATGATACCGATACGGCACACGCGATGAGTACCCAAATCAATGAAGCGTACGCCGTCGTATTAGAGTATTGTTCCAAATATGAATTTAACTTTGATGAAGAGCATCTGAGAGAAAAGACCCTCACTCCGCAGGAGTGGTGGACGAAGAAGTTTGGGGGGAGATAAAATAAATTTTCTATATAATTACTCACATAAAAGTAAAGGGTATATTATGAAAATTTCATTAACAATATGTATATTACTGATTTTATTTGTCACTAATGCGTTGGGTGTAGAATATGGAATTGATAAAAATACATGGAAGACTATAAAATCGGAAGATAGATTATTTGCAAATTTTTATGGTCCGGTATATTATGTATTAGACCAAAATGGAAATAGTCTAATCAAAGAATTTGACAAAAAAGAATCTTACTTATCTGATAATTTTAAAAAGACTATATTATTATTTTTACAACGCTCAGCAGCAGCAGAATATGCTAAAGCATATGAACAAACATATAATCAAAAAACTACAATTAATTCTCGGGAAATGCGAGATATTTTTTTTCAGCAATATAAAACTATAAATTCCCCAATTATTGATAATCCATCTACACCTGATTTATTAGTATTTAAATCACTTCCACAAATAATAACTGTAGATTTTTTTGTTGCAAAAGATAAAAAAGGATTTCTCTCAATGGCATCAGGAAAACGTAATTTTTCTCCTGCATTCTTTTTTTCAGAAGATGCAAAAAAATTTGCTGAAAAAATACTTGCAGACAAAGCAAATCAATACGATAGAATCACTTTGGATTTCAATACATTTTTAAATACATTTATGCTTAAACAACAAAATAGTGATCTTCCGTTTGTTGTCTTTGGAGAAAATGCAAAACAAATTTTAGATAATAATTAATACAACTAATGCAATATACACCCCAATGAATGAATCTCCACTTTTTAAAGGGGGAGTGGTTTCCGTATCATGCACGGAATGGAGGTGATGTTTAATGCTCTATTTCTTCTAATAAAGCTGTTAATAATGCTACTGTCTTCGTACTGTATTTAAAATCATCGAGATTACTTTGTATAACATCAGATAAAATTTCTTTATCACTATTTTCAAATAACTTACTAATTTCATTTCCAAATTTATCTAAATAGATCGTTATCACTTCCCAAATCTCATCACAGTCTATACCAAAATATTCATGCGCTATTACGTTTCGAAAATCGACGACAATCTGCCACTCGTTGTCTAAAAGATTTCCGCGTATCAGATGTTTTGTCGCTTCACCTATAATTTCTAACTCTCGCATCGTTGCATCAAAACTTTTTTCATCGTGCATAAAATCTTGAGGAGAATTAAATTCAGACGTATAGCGTTTAACCTTCTCAATAGCAATTAATATATCGACAATAAAAAATTCTACGATCCTTTTAGACATAGATTATATCTTTTCTTACTTCTTTGGCTATAAAACTACGTAATGTACTCATATAACCTACATCCAATGATCGGTTTAAGTCAGATTCTATCTCTCTTTTGAATGCGATGCGTCGCTCTAAACTTTTAGGATTCATCTCAATAACCAAGTCTATATCACTCTCTTGTGTTGCTTGGTCACGCGCAAAACTGCCAAAAAGTCCTATTTTATACACACCAAAATCTTTTTGAAATTTTTCTTTATGTGAAGATAAATAGTTTAAAACTTCCTGCTTAGTCATATTTCCTCTTTTAGCTTGCTAGATATCATTGTATCGAATTATCAATGAAACGCTATCGGCCCTTCAGCGCGTGCGTGAATGAATTGCTGAACCACAGCATTGGAGGAGTTTTTAAATGACTCTTTATCCCCTGATTCAACGATTACCCCATCAAAAAGCATCGCATAATTATCCCCCGCTTTAAAACTCTCGGAAATATCATGGCTGATAAGGATAGAGGTCATGTTGATCTCTTCGCGAAGACGGCAGATCATTTGGGTGATAAAATCGCTCGTAACGGGATCAAGCCCTGATGTCGGTTCATCGTATAAAATGACTTCGGGCTCCAGTGCGAGAGTACGTGCCAATCCGACACGTTTGCGCATCCCGCCGCTGAGCTCTTCAGGGTAGAGGGATTTTACGATTAGAGGATCAAGTCCTACCATCGTGAGCTTTTCATCGATTTTATACTCCAACTCTTTAGGAGAAAGGTTTTGGTGTTCACGCATAGGGAAGGCAACGTTTTCACGAATGTTCATACTGTCAAACAATGCACCGCTTTGAAATAAAAATCCGACTTTTGTTCGGATGGCACGCAGTGTCGTCTCATCCGCGTTATCGACTCGTATCCCGTCAACCGTGATGGTTCCCGCATCCGGTTTGAGAAGTCCGACGATGTGTTTGATAATCGTCGATTTTCCGCCGCCCGATACTCCGAAAATAACCGTCGTTTTACCTTTTTCAATCTCTAAGTTGACTCCGCGCAGAATCTCCCGTTTTCCAAAGCTTTTGGTGACATTTTCAAATTGAATCATTTTTTTACCGCCAACAAGTATGCTCTACGGGAAAAAAGAATCAACAGCATCAATAAGAGTATTTTAAAATCAATCTCACTCGCTTTGTGAAGCGCTTCGAATGACGCATCGATGGCGGCTTCCCCTTTCGCTTGATACTCCAAAATTTTAGGGGTGTAAACGGCACTGAACAAAAGAAGTGTTCCGATGGAGCCTAATGCGCTCAAAATCGAAATTTTATCAATCTGCATCACTTTGTAGCGTGACACTTCGTACACAGCAATGACCGCACTCATAAAATAAGCCCAATAGGTAAAACGGCGGAAAATTTCCCCCATAATTTTTCCCTCTTCGTAGCGGGATAAAAGCGGGAGGGTGAGATAGACTTCTGAGTGGAAGACTACGGCGGCAACAAACACGCCAAGTACCAAAACAGCCCCTGCGCTCATAGCAATCAGAAGAAGATAAATTACATCAACCAAAGCTTTTTTATTCATGGTGAGCCTTTAATATAAATCCCCGATCAAACGAAGCGTAATCGGTATAAAAATCCAACGATTGTACCGAAAATGGTTTTAGATATTCCTGCACTTTTAGCCGCTGGTCATAACCCATCTCACACGCAAATATCGGTATACGGCGAGTATAGACTTCATCCAGCAACGCCCGTATAATTTCATCCCCCACATCACCGCCAAAAAGGGCATTTTGAGGCTCATACGAGAGATTAGACTCCAGCGGAGCATCTTGGGCGATATAAGGGGGGTTAGAGACTAGAAAATCGATTTTCTCGGTGATGGGTGAGAGCAAATCCCCCTCACGCAATTCGATACGCTCACCCAGACCGAACATTTCGATATTTCGTCGTGCAACGGCCAGCGCGCGCGGTGAAATATCAACGGCAATAAAACGGGCGTTTGGGAGATGTAATGCAAGGAGTATCGAGATAATTCCGCTCCCTACCCCCACTTCGACAACCGTTATCGTATCATTGAATGAAACGGACGCTAAGACTTCATCGATCAAATGCTCCGTCTCCGGACGAGGAATCAACGCCCCCTCGTCGATGTAAAACTCACGGCTGTAAAAACTGACGCGATTCGTCAAATATTCGAGAGGAACATTCGCGGAACGCTTTTCAACCCATTGCACTAATCTCGGATCATTTTCATCGAGCACATCTTCTTGGTGTGTGATAAAGTAGAGCTGATCTTTGTTTAGATACGCCATAAGGAGGAGTTCCGCCTCACGGCGGGGAGATTCAACAACACCGTTCAATCGGAGTGTAATCTCTTCGTGAAGCTCTTTTAGTCGTTTGGACATGGGTCGGCATATCCTTCATCTTTTTCAATGCGGATATCATACCCTAACGCACGGAGCCGATCCACAACCGGAGGATGGGTCGTGTGAAAAAAGCGATAGAGCGGGTGAGAAAGGGGGAAGCTTTTGTTCTCTGCCACCAGTTTTTTCAGGGCATTGACGAGATGTTCGGCACCGCCAAGTTCCGCACCCGTTCGATCGGCTTCATATTCGTTATGACGGCTCATAAGTCCCATCAACGGCATCATGACAAAACTGACCACCGGGAGGAGAAGGATAAAGAGCATCATAATAATGTGCGGACTTTGTGCAACTCCAAGTTCCATATAGAGTGTTTCGGGAAGATTACCGAAGAGGGCAAACATCCCAAACAACATCACTCCCACCATCGTAATATTTTTGTACAAATCACCGTGAGCGAAGTGCCCCAACTCATGCCCTAAAACAGCGATGAGTTCACTGGGAGAGAGTTTTTGGATAAGGGTATCAAACAGTATCACCCGTTTCGATTTACCAAGTCCTCCGAAATAGGCATTCAGTCTGGCATCGCGTTTACTTGCGTCACTAATAAAGACACCGCTGCTGATGAAGCCCGTTTTCGCCATCAACGCTTCAATCTGTTCCCGAAGCTCAGGGTCTTCCAGCGGAGTCACTTTGTCAAAAAAGAGCGCTCGAATGGTCGGAAAAAACATATTAATGGCGATAACAACTGCCATAATAAAGGCAAAACTCCACAGCCACCATAGCTCACTTGAAGTTATAATCATCGATACGATCCAAACCATAAAACTACCTATAACAAGGGTTAAAAGGGTGCTGATGAGGGTATCTTTGACAAACTGACCCGTCGATGAACGGTTAAATCCGTATTTGGCATCAATTTTGAACTTTGCGATCCAACCAAACGGAAGCATAACAAGACCATTAATGACAATTAGCCCCATCACGGCAATGATCGTTTGTGTTAGTGGACTTTGGACAACT
>DATDUY010000025.1:0-2634 GCA_035290165.1 Sulfuricurvum sp.
AAGTTTTCGGGTATGAAGTACTCGCTCGTATTCGTGACGGACAACGTTATATGGCGGCTGGGCAGTTTATTGAAGTAGCTGAGAGCTTAGGTTTTGCCCCTAAAATCGATCAGATAATTTTGAGTAAAGGGTTATTGGCGCGTGAAGAGCGTGGGTTGTGGGATAAACGCTTTTTCTTTAATCTTTCCACCAAAAGCCTCTTTGGAGGAGATTATGTTGACATGATTAAAGCTCATGGCGAACGAAATCCTCATCCGACTTCCAGTACAGGGGTTACGATTGAAATTTTAGAGCGTGAAGCGATTCATAACGTCAACGGCTTGATGGATATTATAGAAGAACTGAAACAAAAAGGGATCAGCTTTGCTCTGGATGATTTCGGTTCAGGCTTTTCATCGTTTGTCTACCTCAAATATTTCGATACCGACTATGTAAAAATTGACGGCGAATTTGTTAAAAATATTGTTGTTAATGAGAAAGACCGTATTTTCGTAAAACATATTCATCAAATTGCGAAAGAGTTCGGTAAAGAGACGATTGCAGAGTATGTGGAAGATATCGAGACACTTAAAATTTTAAAAGAGATCGGTGTTGATTATGCGCAGGGCTTCCATTTAGGCCGCCCGCATCAGTTATAAGGGCGCTTAGCCCAATATTTTTTTAGCGCATTCGTTGATCCGTTTTCCATCCGCCTGAGCACCGAGTGCTTTAGAAGCCGCTCCCATGACCCGTCCGATATCTTTGATCGATTCTGCCCCTGTTTCGGCGATGATTGCGCGCAATGCGCTCTCTAGCTCTTCATCACTGAGCTGTGCCGGTAAATAGGTTTCAAAAATAGCCGCTTCTGAAGCCTCTTTTTCGTACAAATCTTCACGTCCCGCATCACGGTATTGGTTCATAGCGTCGTTGCGCTGCTTGACCTGTTTTTGGATGATTTTAATGATATCCTCATCACTTAACTCTTTACGCTCATCCACTTCGATTTGCTTCATGGCACTGCTTAGAAGACGAAGTGCATCACGCAACGCTACATTTTTCTCTTTCATAGCTGTTTTGATGTCGTTACTAATTTGTTCTTTTAAACTCATATCTACCCCTTGGAACTATTTTTGCTTATTATAGCTAAATATGACTCGGATGGAATAATGCGCATACCCCTCACTCTATCGATATTGTCGGCTTCACTGTTGTTTAGCGGTTGTAGTGCGCGTTTTACCGAGCCTGAAATTGCATTTACACCGCCGAAATATGTTGAAGAGATGCCATCGCGTGAGGAAGAGAACAGCTTTGTAGCTCGCGGCAGTTTGTTCGGTCAAGGGGACAGCCCCCTTTTTTCCGATCATAAAGCGATGCATGTCAATGACATTGTAACGGTTGTTATTTCAGAAACGGCAACCAGCTCGAATAAAGCGAGTAAAGCACTGACGGAAGCCGATACATTAGGGCTAAACGGCGGGTTATTCAGCTCTACCGGAAATAATTCAGCGGTAAATTCGGCAGTAGGGAAACTTAACGGTTTAGCCAATATCGGATTTAGTGCCGGATCAAGTTCCGATTACTCCGGATCAGGAAGTGCGACGAAAAATGCCTCATTCTCGACAACGGTGTCGGCTCGGATTGTCAAAGTGATGGCGAATGGAAACTATTTTATCACCGGACGCCGTGAAATCATGGTGGACGATCAAAAGCAAATTATGCAGCTTAGCGGGGTGATACGACCGTACGATATCGATCAAAACAACCAAATAAACTCGTCAAAAATTTCAGATGCTAAGATACTTTATGCAAATGAAGGGGATGTTGACCGCTCGGTTAATCAAGGATGGGCAAGTAAAATGGTCGGAGCCGTCTGGCCGTTTTAAGGAATGATCCTTAGCGGATCATCTGCATCGGGTCGATGTGGGCGTTACGCTGTGTCACTTGAAACATCAACTCTCTTCCCACACGTCCGATAATCGAACCTTGTTTAAGCCGTTTACCCACTTCGACCGTAGGGGCGATTTTGTCCAAATGGGCATAAATCGTATGGAGGCCGTTGTCGTGTTCGATAATAACAACGTTTTCGAGCATAGCGGTCGGTTTGGCTAGGATAACTTTGCCGTTAAGAACCGATTTGACTTTAGCGTCTGCCTCAGTTGGACGGAGAGAGACGGAGTCGTTAAAGATTTTTATCCCGTAAATCGGATCGGTATAGGGACCGAACCGTTTGGTCACGACATAGCCATCCAGCGGAGCAATGGTACGTTCTCCTGAATATCCGGCAACATTGGAGGGGCTGTATTGGGCAACGGCTTGCTTGACATCTTCCGGTACCGGCTTGGAACCCGGCTTTTGAGCGACCAAGCGCGGAACCTTTTTAGGTTTGAGTGAGTCACGTTTGATAATATTGAGGTTAGCAAGGGTGTTTTGGAGTGAACGCTGCTGATTGAGAATTTTATCCAGTGATTTTTTATACTGATTTTTCTCTTTTTCAAGCAAAGCAATCGCTTTTTCATTCTCTTTTTTTGTCTCTAGCACTTTGTTCTTTTGCTGATCAATGACGGCAATTGATTTTTTCAACACAGTGGTTTGGGAGGAGAGCCCTGAAATTTTTTCGGCATTTTCGGAAAAGATGAAATTAAGATCTTTAATCTC